>JAGWBK010000008.1:977-61956 GCA_021295915.1 Dehalococcoidia bacterium | reverse complement strand
CGGTGCGGGGTGGAGCAGCGGCAGCTCGTTGGGCTCATAACCCAAAGGTCGCAGGTTCGAGTCCTGCCCCCGCCACCAGGAAACAAACCGCCCCCGGTACAGCATCGGGGGCCTTTCTTTTTCCGGCAAATTCACTGGCGTGTTGCCCTCACAGACTCAAGGAACGGGACGAGTACTCTGTCTGCGGTGCCTTGACATCACATGGGATCAGCCAGTACTACTTTACCCTGCTTTAGACGTGAGCGAGGTGTGCAATGGCAGGTCCACTGGCTGGAATTAAGATTCTCGAGTTCACTCAGATCATCGCAGGTCCGTTTGGTGGAATGCTGCTGGCCGACATGGGAGCCGACGTTATCAAGGTCGAACCGCTGGAGGGGGAGCCCTGGAGGCTGGCGCTTCAGTTCATCCCTGGTGAATCTAAGACATACATGTCTCTGAACCGCGGAAAGCGGAGTCTGCCGCTGGACCTCACCAGGAAAGAGGCAATCAAGGTCATCTATGACATGATGCCAGACGTAGACGTGGTCATCGTCAACGCGCGGCCCGATGTGCCGGGAAACCTGGGCATTGACTACGACACTTTGGCGGGAATCAATCCACAACTGATCTACTGTGACAACACAGCATATGGTAGAAGCGGGCCAGACTCTTACAGGCCAGGTTACGACCTGATAATTCAGGCGATGACAGGGCTTATGGCTGCAGAGGGTAAGATCAGGGATGGTGTCCCTCAACTCATCACTGCGACTGCGATCGCCGACTATGCTACGGGCATAGCCATAGCCTGGGGGGTCTGTGCAGCGCTGTTCCACCGTGAGCGCACCGGGAAGGGTCAACGAGTGGATACTAGCCTTCTTGCATCTGGTCTAGCTGTTCAGACGGGTGGATTCATGGAGATTAACTCAGTCGATAGAGAGAACCGGGAAGCGTTCCTGTCAGTGCTGGAGGCGATGCGCGAATCTGGCGCATCTTACGAGGAGATCGACGAACAGCACCAGCAGATGATGAATCCCTTTAGAAGGGGCAACATCTACTATCGCACCTACCAGGCAAAGGACGGTGCGCTGGCCGTTGCCTGTCTGAGTGACAGGCTGCGCAAGCGGGTCGCTGACGTGCTGGAGATCGACGATCCCAGGTTCCAGCCCGGTTACGATCCCATGTCTCCGCAGGTCCTGGACCCTAGTGAAGAATTGGTGCAGCAGGCAGAGGAGCTCTTCCTCGGGAAGACTGTCGAGGAGTGGCTCCAGATATTCGATTCGGTTGGTGTGCCGGCGGGGCCAGTACGCTACATCCAGGAGCTGTTGCAAGACGAACAGGTCAAGGCCAACGGACTAGTCGTGGACCTTGAGCACTCTCTGGCTGGACCGGTCAAGATGGTCGGGCCAATGATCCAGATGAGTGAGACACCGCTGGAGGCCAAGAGCGCGTCTCCTGCCCTGGGCGAGCACACCGACGAGATCCTGTTGGAGATGGGCTATAGCTCAGAAGAGATTACGGGGCTGAAGTTGGATGGGGCAACGCTCTGACCGTGAGTGGCTACACTTTCGGTCAGTTGAAATGGCGATACTTGCTGACTATAATTGGAGCGGCTTTCACGGAGGCCGCTCAGGGGCGGGCTTACGAACCCTCGACAGGAGGCACTAAAGGTAATGACCTATATCATCGCAGAGCCGTGCGTCGACGTTAAAGATGGGGCATGTGTGGACGTTTGCCCAGTAGATTGCATCTACGGTCTGGACGAAGAAGAGGACAGACAGCTCTTCATTCACCCAGAGGAGTGCATCGACTGTGCAGCATGCGAGCCGGTCTGCCCGGTGACAGCGATATTCGCGGAGGATGACACGCCTCCCGAGTGGGACAACTTCATCGACATCAACTATGAGTACTTCGGGATGTCCCGCTAGGGTCTTCCCTACAGTCCAGACTAGCTCAGCAGTACCCTGCCCGCCGTTCCAAGGCTTGTTGGAATGGCATTGGCAGGGTATTCTTTGGGTGAGCCAATCTAAAGCGACTGACCTTTAGCACAGTAAGAGAGTGCGCGCGGCCAGTCGCTCTTCGTATAGGAGGAACCGATCATGGTGACTATTGAGTCGACAGCCGAATTTGCCACGAAGACTTACGAGCGAATGTCGGAACGGCTGGGAGTCGTTCGCAAGCGATTGAACAGGCCGATGAGCCTCGCCGAAAAGGTGCTCTTGTCTCACCTGGACGATCCCGAAAACCAGGAGGTCGTGCCTGGCAAGACCTACATACGCGTCAGGCCGGACAGGGTTATACTTCAGGACGTGCTTGGTCAAACGGCAATGCTGCAGTTCATGCAGACGCTCAGAGACAAGGTCGCCGTCCCAACCACGATTCACTGCGACCACCTGATCCAGGCACGTGAAGAAGGCGTGCAGGACCTCCGCGAATCGCTCGCCGAAAACGGTGAGGTCTACGGCTTCCTCAGGTCGGCTGCAATGAGATATGGCGTCGGCTTCTGGGAGCCGGGTGCAGGGATAATCCACCAGGTCAATCTGGAGAACTACGCATTTCCAGGTCAGGTTATCATCGGCACAGACTCTCACACGCCAAATGCCGGAGGACTCGGGGCCTGCTCGGTAGGTGTTGGCGGAGCTGACGCAGTTGAGGTAATGGCAGGGCTGCCCTGGGACGTCCTCTTGCCGAGGCGAATCGGGGTCGTCTTGACTGGCCAACTTAACGGATGGACAGCACCGAAGGACGTTATCCTGAAGTTGGCGGGAATGCTGACCGTGTCAGGTGGCACGAACAGCATCATCGAGTACATCGGCCCGGGCACGAGCAGCATCAGCTGTACCGGCAAGGCCACGATAACGAACATGGGCGCCGAACTCGGGGCAACTACTTCCATGTTCCCTTACGACCGAAGCATGGCGGACTATCTCACCGCAACCAACAGACCCGAACTAGCTGAGGTTGCTGACCAGTTTGCAGACATGCTGAAGGCCGACCCGGAGGTCGAGGCTGACCCTGACAGCTACTTCGATCAGGTAGTCAGGATTGACCTCACTACCCTTGAGCCGCACGTAGTTGGCCCGCACTCTCCTGACCGGGCGCGTCCGATTTCAGAGTTGGCGGCTGAGGTCGCCGACTCCTCAAACGAGTTCATCGACGAGATATCATCGGCGCTCATCGGGTCATGCACTAACTCCTCATACGAAGACATGAGCCGGGCGGCTGACGTTGCTGAGCAGGCGGCTGCACGAGGCTTGAAGTCTGCGGTGCCTTTCATGGTGACTCCCGGATCCGAGCAGGTGCGTGCAACCATCGAGCGAGATGGCCAGATGGACTCCCTCCACAAGATCGAGTCCACTGTGCTCGCCAATGCATGCGGCCCGTGCATCGGGCAGTGGCGCAGGTCGCGTGAAGCCAACACCGATGCCAACACCATCGTGACCTCTTACAACAGAAACTTCCCTCAACGAAATGATGGGGCGCGAACTACGATGAACTTCATCGCCAGTCCTGAGATAGTGACAGCGTTTGCTATCGCTGGCAGCCTGTCATTCAATCCGCTGACTGACGAACTCACTGCCCCGGACGGATCGAAGTTCAGGCTCGATCCACCGGCCGTTGCGCCGGAGGTGCCGGAGGAAGCATTTGACAGGGGAGCAACCAACTACGTGGCCCCACCGGAAGACGGAAGCGGCGTTGCCGTGGAAGTAGCTCCAGACTCCCAGCGTCTCCAGGTCATGCAGCCCTGGGATGCGTGGGACGGCAATGACGTCGAAGAAGTCCCTGTTCTGCTTAAGGTCTCTGGCAAGTGCACGACGGACCACATCTCACCTGCTGGTCCCTGGCTGTCACTTCGCGGCCACCTAGACAAGTTCAGTGACAACATGTTCATGGGTGCGATCAACGCCTACACGGGTGAGGCCGGCAAGACGAGGAACATCGTTACCGGCGACGAGGGAGTAGCTGTCTCGGCCGTCGCCAGGGACTACAAGTCCAGAGGGCTAAAGTGGGTCGTGGTCGGCGACGACAACTACGGTGAAGGTAGCTCACGAGAACACGCCGCCCTTTCACCCAGATTGCTCAACGGAGCGGCTGTAATCTCCCGCAGTTTCGCCAGGATCCACGAGACTAATCTAAAGAAGCAGGGTCTGCTCGCACTGACATTCAGCGACCCGTCTGACTACGATAGGATCCGTGAAGATGACAGGATCAGCCTGACTGGACTGTCTGAGCTGGCGCCAGGCCAGCCTGTGACAGCAACCCTGCACCACTCCGACGGGACTGAGGAGACTCTCGCACTGAACCATTCATTTGCTGAGGAGCAGATTCAGTGGTTCCTTGTGGGGTCTGCGCTGAACCTGTTCCACCAGTAGGCTGCG
The DNA here is from genome assembly GCA_021295915.1 of Dehalococcoidia bacterium. Taxonomy (NCBI): domain Bacteria; kingdom Bacillati; phylum Chloroflexota; class Dehalococcoidia; species Dehalococcoidia bacterium. The sequence goes on along the minus strand of JAGWBK010000008.1, from coordinate 57,601 downwards.
GAGCAGGCCGCACGCAAGTCGTAGCTGCTTTGTAGAGTAGTAAGAGAGGGAGCGGGCTTTTGTGATCAGCCCGCTCTTTGCTTTAATCGCCGCTGGTACCGACCCAGCCCGACTGGGAAACATCAATCATTATCCCCTCGGGCCCGGCGTACTTGGTCTCCACATTCATTCCACCGTGCCCGCTGCCCATTCCTGAGTGCAGGGCATCGTTGATGTCGTCGCGGGGGCTGGAGTTCTTATGCCTGAGCCTCTGCTCGGTGGCTTCTGCATCGTCTACCTGGAACCCAATGTGATGTAGACCAGCGTAGTCTGTACCGAACTCTTCGCCGGCGACAACTTCGCTATGGAAGTTGAGGATCGCCAAGTTGATGTTTCCATCGCTCAGGTAGTAGCCCGAGGCATTGGCGCTATCAACCTTGCCAACTTCTTCGAGGTCGAACACTTCCTTGAAGAATTCCGCAGTCTTGTCCGGATCCTGACTAGCAATTGCAATGTGCTTGATCTTGGCCATGTTACCTCGCTCATCTTGCCCAGATGCAGTATTGGCCCACTGCTTCTGTGTGAATTCAAAGCCAACTATATTAACCGTATTGGACGAGTGTCAAATACTGCAGTTGCAATTTGATAGCGAGTTCGTCCACAGTGCCGTTGCTGAAGGGACATTCTGCTTAAGTGAACACCCGAAGCGCCATGTTTACTTAGAAATCTGGTAGTGCTGGCAGGCGAGGCATCAAGGCCCTGACCTAGCTGTGCTCCCCCGTTAGACGGGAGTTGAACTCGCCGAACGCCGTGGAGAGCGAGCTGTGTTCCGGCCTGCTGAGGTCCGGATCTGCCGAGAGTATTCTGTCGGCCTCTCGTCGAGCGAGAGTGACAATGTCCTGGTCGGTGATCTCCGCCACCCTGAAAGTGGGAAGTCCGCTTTGACGAGTGCCGAGGTAGTCACCCGGGCCTCTTAACTCGAGGTCCTCCTCTGAGAGCCTGAACCCGTCCGAGGTGCGTTCCAGGAGCCTTAGCCGGTTCAGAGCTTCGGATCCAGGCGATTCTGAGAGAAGCAGACACGTGCTCTGATGTGCACCACGCCCTACCCTGCCCCGAAGCTGATGAAGCTGCGAAAGGCCGAAGCGCTCTGCCCCGTCGATCAGCATCACAGTTGCATTTGGGACATCGATGCCGACTTCAATGACAGGGGTGGCAACAAGAACGTCCAGGTCGCCCGCCTTGAAGTCGTCCATCACGTGCTCTTTCTCCTCCAGGCTCATGCGCCCGTGAAGCAGGCCTACACTGCGTTCAGCGAAAACTGTCGTCGAGAGCCGCTCGTACTCCTCCTGGGCCGCCTTGGTCTGTATGACCTCTGATTCATCGATGAGTGGGCACACGACGAACGCCTGCCTTCCATCGTCCAGCTCATCGCGTACAAACTCGAATGCCGCGTCTCGCCTCTCGTTCTCGACGAACCTGGTACGCACAGGCAACCTGCCAGGAGGCATTTCATCAATCACTGATACGTCCAGGTCTCCGTAGAGCGTCATTGAGAGTGACCTGGGGATTGGCGTGGCACTCATGGCAAGGAAGTGAGGTCGTACGCCCTTCTCCCGCAGCTTTGCGCGCTGGGAGACACCGAACCGGTGCTGTTCATCCACGACCGCCAGAGACATATTCGGGATGTCGACCGACTCCTGTATGAGTGCATGAGTGCCAATGACAATGTCCACCAAACCTGCAGAGAGCAGACTCGTGAGATCGTCCCTGATTCGTCTCCTCTGACCCCCGAGAAGCAGTGCGACCGTCAACTTTCGGTCCAACCCGTGTACGCTCAGTGTCTGGATGCTCCCTCCCGCCGGTTCGAAACCGGGACCATCCAACAGTCGGCAGATTGTAAGGAAGTGCTGCTCGGCAAGGATCTCCGTCGGAGCCATGAGCGCGGCCTGTGTGCCGTTGTGGACGGCCGCAAGCATGGCGGCTGTCGCTACTATCGTCTTGCCGCTGCCGACGTCTCCCTGCAGCAGACGACTCATCGCCTGGTTGGTCTCAATGTCGGAAAGGATGTCATTAATTGCCCGGGACTGAGCTCCGGTTAGCTCGAATGTGAGAGTGCTCAAGAAGGCATCCAGGGTACTGGGTTCTACGCGAAGTGGCAGAGCACCACCCGATTCCTTCCACTCGGCCCTACGTGACAGTACGGAGAGTTGAAATAGGAACAACTCGTCGAATGCGAGTCTCCGCCGGGCATGCTGGTAACTCTCCCAGTCATCGGGATAGTGCATCTGCCGGATCGCGTCACGAAGTCCGATCAGTCCCGCGCGATGCAGCATCTCCTTTGGAAGGAACTCGTCAATCTGCCCAATGCATTCATCAAGGGCCCGCTTTACTAATGTACGGAGCACCCGCTGGGACAGGCCCTGAGTGGTCGAGTACACGGGAACGAGCCTCCCCGTGTGTAGAAGATCGTCGTCCTCGTCCAGGACCTCACACTCAGGTCCCTGAAACACCAGATTTCCCCGGAAGACGTTGACCTTGCCACTTATCGAGACACGCGATCCCTGTTTGAGTCGTGAGGCAAGCCACGGGTTGTTGAACCACACTGCCCTGACATTACCGGTCTCATCTCCAAGGACAGCCTGAGTGGACTTCTGACGCCCGAGCATTGTCTGACTGGCTTCCCAGACTGTCAGAATGGCAGTCTGGTCTTCTCCGGGTGAAAGCTGGGCGACTTTCCGGATCCTGGTGTAGTCAGAGTGTCGATTTGGAAACTGATAGACGAGATCGCCGACACGATTCACCCCAATGCTCTCAAGCCGGGGCTGCATTTTCCGCCAGACACCCTTCATAAGAGTGACGTCGTCAGAGAGCTTCAGGGATCTGTCTGGGGGTGTGCGCTTCCTGGACTGGCCTTTGGGTCCTGGCCGAGGACTGGCGCTGTGACGAGGGACAGCGGATTCCGGCCTGTCACTTACGCTCGTATCCTCTCGCATCCTCTGCACGGTTTGCCGCGACCACTCGGAGCGCTCTTCCGTTGTCAGTGAAGCGTAGGAGGCGATACCACCCAGATACGGTTCCAGGTCTGATGCATGTCGCACCAGGAACCCATCGAGGCCACCGATAACGGCCGTATCATCAAATCCCCTGTCACGCTCCTCGCGAAGGATGTTGTAGAGCGATCGGGTTGCTGGCCTGGTGGAAGTCATGCTCGTGATGGCATCGAACCGATGCCTGACTAGGAATCCCCCAAAATGACCAGCCCGAGCGAGTCGGGGCCAACGTAAGTTCCAAGCGCCGGACCGAACCTGACCACTATCGGCTCTTCGTCACCTGACATGAGAGGACGAATGGACTCGGCTAGGGAATCGACCTCGTCTCGCGAGGTGCTGTACATGACCGCCGCAGACGTGAAGGGAGAGAAGTCCTGGGCTGCTCGTTCAAGCCTGGCCATCCCCTTGCGGCGCGTTCGTTCCTTCGCGAAGTCATGCACCACACCATCCAGAACGGTAATGAGCGGCTTTATCTTCAGGAGAGTGCCAACCAACGCTCTGGCCTTGCCGATCCGCCCGCCCTTCTGCAGGTATTCCAGTGTATCCAACAGCACTACGCACTGCGCTCTTGCGGTGGCACTGTTGGCGACTTCTACAACCTCTTCAACTGACGCGCCTGCGTTCGCAGCACGCGCAGCGGCCATTACGATGAGTCCGACACCCATCGAGGCCTGCAACGTGTCTATAACTTCAATGGGACAATCTACCTCGGCGCGTTCAGACCCCTGTTGAGCCGAGTTGAAAGTGCCACTGACCTTGCTGGACACGTGTATTGACACTATTGCATCCGCGTCCACAGCGACACGTTCATATGCGTCAACAAAATCACCCACTGAGGGTTGAGACGTCGTAGGAAAGTCCGGGCCATTGAGGAGTCTTTCAAAGAATTCGTCGGTGGTTAGATCGACCCCATCTTTGAACACCTGCGTGCCAAAGTGCACGTTGGCGGGAACTACAGTTATGCCAAGTTCATCAGCGATTTCCGGGGGCAGATCTGAAACACTATCGGCTACTACACGTACGGCCATGTTCTCACCTCACTCAAGGGACATAAAGAGATGGTAGTGTGGCTGACCGCCGTAGACCACCTCGAATTCAATCTCGGGGAAGTTGTCCTGCAGCTGAGAAGCGAGCTTGTCAGTCTGCTCCTCATCCATCTGGTCTCCCCAATAGAGGGTTGCCAGGTCAACAGGTTCGTCAGTTTCAGCAATTCTCAAGAGGCCTGTAATGACTCCCTCGAGTGAATCATCTGCATAGACCAGCCTCCTGTCGAGCATAGCGATGAGCTGGTCTTCTTGTACCCTCACACCATCAAGTTCCGCGTCGCGAGAAGCGAAACATATCTCTCCCGTGCGGGCCGTCTGCAACTGGTTGACCATCTCTTCGGCGTGGTCTGCCAGCGAGCCCTTTGTGAGATCGTAGTTCAGGACCGTCATTATCCCCTGCACCACGGTGCGGCTCGGCACAACCCGGACGTTCTTGGACGACCGCTCAGCAGCCTGTTCAGCAGCCAGTATGATGTTCGGGTTGTTGGGCAGAAACACCACGTTCTCCAGAGGCGCATCCTCTATGGCGCGAAGTACGTCGCCAACACTTGGGTTCATGGAGTCGCCACCGCTTACGAAATTCTCTACTGAGAATCCCCTGAACACCTCCTCTAGCCCTTCGCCCTGCACCACTGCAACGACTGCGACGTCTTCGACACCCAACTCGGCTCGGCGCTCAGCGGAGAACTGTTCTCGCTGCTCATCCATGTTCTGGATGTTTTCTTTAAACACTTCTCCAAGAGTACGTCCATAGTCCACGACATCGTCTGGTTCAGTAGTATGAACATGGATTCGCACCAGTGAGTCTGTCCCAATCACCACCGGCGAATTGCCGAGTTCTTCAAGCATTGTCATGATCGAGTCTTTGTCGAGGGATGGCCCACTGATCATGAACTGAGTGCAGTATCCAAATTCCTCTTCTTCGATTTCATCAAGGAATTCAGACGAGATGTTGCCATCCAGGGAAATAGGTTGAGGAGGAGTCAACATTTCGTCCAGATCTCCAGTCTGGCGAAGATGGCGCCTGGCCCCCTCCAACATCACGTAGAAACCATATCCTCCGGAGTCCACGAGCCCAGCCTTCCGCAGCACTGATAGCAAAGTCGGAGTCCGCGCCACCGATTCCAGAGCAGCATCGCAGACAACGTCCAGGAGACCTGCCAGGTCGTCTGACGATGAGGCGTGGGCTGCATCCGAAGACTCGCGCATAACGGTCAGTATCGTCCCTTCCCTGGGATGTCCAATACCGCCATAAGCATGCACCGAAGCTGCGGAGAGAGATCGAGCTAAATCCTCAGTACCAAAGTCAGTGTGACCTTCAAGCGCCTCAGCCATTCCCATAAAGAACTGCGATAGAAGCACGCCGCTGTTGCCGCGGCCACCATTGAGCGCATGTTCCGCCATCAAGCGAGAAGTCTCGCCCACCGAAGGTGAAACGTCTGGCGCGGTATTGGAAACCACGTCCAAGAGCGTGAGGTACATATTGATTCCAGTGTCCCCGTCAGGGACCGGAAACACATTAAGCCGATTGATTTCAGGGACGTTGACCTCGAGCAGTTCGAGAGCTGACTCGAACATGGACAGCAGTCCCGGGCCGTCCAGTCTTTCGTTGTGAGTGAGAGGTTCCGCCATAGACAATCCAGTTTGCCCAGCTAAACTCAGGTGTGCTAGTGTGCTAAAGATAATTTGGCGTCGTTGACCGCCCAATGTAGTGCCCAATTGTAATCTCAAGTCCAGAGGCCGTCAAAGAGGGAAAATGGCTAAGTGTCAACTGTGTAATAAGGCTGGCCAATCAGGTAACAACGTTAGCCACTCGAATAAACGCACTCGGACCAGGTGGTTCGCGAACGTACAGCGCTCGACAATCATCCGGAATGGCAAGGCTGAAAAGCTGTCCGTCTGCACCAGGTGCCTGAGGACCCATAACAAGGTCATCATGAAGGGCTGAGGTTGCACGCCTCTAGTCAGTAGCAGAACAACACTGATGTCGACGGGAACGTCAAAAGGGCTTGATTCGTTGACACCACCACACCTCATGGCTACCATAATTTCTACGGTCGTGCAGGAGTTCTGCACCCACGCCGACCCCTAGAGTTCCCGCCCGGAGAGAGCTATGGCCGAGTACACCAAGTCAGAGTCAATGGACTGGGCACGCGAGAATCTTCGCGGCCAGTGGACTACCCTAATGACGCCCTTCACGCCTGATGACCAGGTGGACGAAGAGGGTCTCAGAAAGAACATAGCCCACGTACGCGCGCTCGGTACACACGGTGCCGGTTCCACGTGGGGAATGGGCGAATTCTGGAGCCTCACCCATGAGGAGCGTCTCCGGGTCTACGATGTAGTGGCCGAAGAGTCCGCAGGGGAGTGGCCGATCGGGGCTCACGTCTCCCACACTTCTGCCAAGTCCATGCTGGATCTTGCTCAACACGCGGAAGGAGTGGGTTTCGACCTGCTGATCGTGGGTGCTCCCTACTTCGTGACCAACACCGAAGACCAGGTCGTAGAGTGGGTCCGTCTCCTGGCGGACAACACCGATCTCGGCATCATGTACTACAACTCGCCACAGTTCGGGACGGTGCTGGATGCACGCGGTCTCCAGAGGATCTGCCAGATCCCCAACGTGGTTGGAGTAAAAGAAGCTAGCTTCAACCAGGAAATCTCAGTTGAGACTCATCAGCTGGTTGGCCGCGATGCCATTATCAGCACCCCAGACGAGTGGATACTTTTCAGGGGCAGGGAGCTTGGCTTCGAGCAGCAGGTCATGTTTGCGAACACCTCCGACTGGCGTTTCGATACGCAAGACGAGAACTACTATGTGCAGTTCATCGACAAGGCGATGAGGGGTGATCTGGACGACGATTTCTATGACACCCACGTTCGGCCAGTAAAGCAGGTCTCAGACAAGTGGTGGGCGTACACAGTTCAGAAGTTCGGAGGGGCCCTCCCAGCTTCAATGTGCAAGTACTGGGGCGAACTGATGGGCTTGGCTGGAGGGCACATCCGCCCTCCCCTGAGCGAACTGTCAGATGGCGAGAAGGCCGAGCTGAAGTCGGACGTTGGCGCTGTAGTCGACCTCGCTTAATCGAGGCGAGCGCCTGGAGCCCTCGGGGGCAGAGGCGAGACACAATACTTCACTTGCTCCACCAGAACCAAGTCCCCATTTGAAGATAACCAAGTCAGGACCACAATCCCAAGCCACAGGTGAGCACGTATGCTGTTAATGGTTAGCGTCCAGAACCTTCCCGAAGCCACGGAGGCGCTGCATGGCGGGGCCGACATCGTTGATGTCAAAAACCTCCAGGAAGCACTAGTGGGTTCGGCACACCCGCTTACAGTCAAGGCCGTACGCGACGCCATTCCGGGTGCAAGGCACGCCAGTGTTACGCTGGGGGTCGTCCCTAATCAGGCGGGCACCGTAGCGATGGCAGTGTACGCAGCAGGAGTGCTCGACGCTACTTCTGTAAAAGTTGGATTCATGACGACTGAGTACGAGCAGGCGGTGGAGACACTCCTGGAGTGCAGGGAGGCTCTCGACGGGTTCGAGACCAAGCTCATAGGCTCCCTGTTTGCGGACAATCCTCTTTACGGTGGTCTCGAAGCTGACAACATGGTGGAACTGGCAAAAGCAGGAAAGTGCGACGGCTGGCTCATCGATACATTGACGAAGGATGGCCGGAACCTCTTCGACTTCCTTCCTGAGCTACAGCTCCGTGAGATGGTGCTGGAGGGCAAAGAGATCGGTATGTCCACGGCCCTGTCCGGGCATTTGAGGATGAGCGACCTGGATGAGCTTGCACGGATCAACCCAGACATCGTCGGAGTGAGGGGAGCGGTATGCCGGAAGGGTGACCGATCTTCTGACGTTCATCGCGACGCTGTTGGTGAGTTCAGGCGGCAGCTTGACCTGCGTGAGACCGGCAAAATCAGTGTGCGCGAAGCCCAGATCATGGCTGGAAATGGAGCAACTGTCCAGAGCTCCAACGGCTGGAATATCATAGACGGTACTGGGAAGACCTGTGCCGGGATACTGGCGGCACTTACTGCACAGATAGAGGTCGACGGCGAGTCCTTCATCGAAGTTATAATTCCAGATGTTCTCAATGCATACGACGTGGTCGTATGGGCCGAAGAGCATAGTCACAACGTGCTGACGCAGCGCAAGGACGAGACAGGAGCCACAAGGATGCTTATCAAGCCGTAGTCTTGCCAGGCCCCACATCGAGTCTGTAGAGAGCCGGCAACCCGCCGGCTCTTTTCTTTCTCTTCGCGTGTCTCCCTGTTCATAGCCAGCTAGTCCGGGCTTAAGGAATTCCCTCAATTCTACTCATCGAGGCCCTGCCCTGGAGGGGGCCAATTGACCCATTTCAAGGCGCCCTCAATAGACAAAACGATGACCTAGTTTTCAATTGCGTGGCATATAGGCCCATGCTAGGATGGCTTAAAGAACAGCAAGAGAAACGGGGATTTTATTGGAAGGGGATACAGTCAGCGACATCGCAACAATCGTAGGATTGGTGACGGATGTCGTGTTGCTCATATTGCTAACCGCCGTCCTGATAGGTTTCTTTGTTGTCTTCGCGCTAATCAGCAAGCTACTCAGTACAGCCCAATCTACGTTGGAAACTGTGCAGGACGCCGCAGAGACCGTATCCGAAAGAGTTATCAACCCAGCGACCGAAAACGTAGGCAACAGTCGAAGACTTGGCAGCGCTGTCGGATTCCTGATTGGTCTGTTCCGACGTAGGCGCCGCTCGAATGGCAACTGAATTCAGGAGGAAATAAGATGGCGAACAACAATGGCGGCGGGGGCTTCCTGGTCGGCTTCCTGGTTGGAGGCATAATCGGCGGATTCCTGGGCCTCCTACTCGCTCCGAAGCCTGGCTCGCAGACTCGTGCAGAGCTCATGGAGATGGGTGACGCTTGGCGCACACGAGCGGACGAGATTGCGGCACAAATGGCGGCTGAAATGCGTTCGCGGGGCGTGCCAGACATGAGCACCGTGGGAGACCGCGTGGGTCCAGCCGTGGACTCCCTTCGAGAAAGAGGATCGACAACCCTTGGCGCAGCCCGCGAAGCAGGAACGAGCGCTGTTGCAAGCGCGCGCCAGGGTGTGGATGCCGTCAGGTCCAAGATTTCCAATGGAGATGACTCAGCAAAGCCTGAGGACGGCACCACTTAGAAGACCGAAGTCAGACCACGTTAAGCTAAAGGGCCGGCATTGTTGGCCGGCCCTTTGCTTTCTGCAGTCTGGCGCATATTACGTCAGTCGGGTATCGACGCCCGTGGGTATGAACCAAGTACCTTGAACATCGACACTCTCGACCTAATCCCTTCCAGTGCATCTCGAATGATGTCGTCCTCGCGATGCCCTTCCAAGTCTATGAGGAACACATACTGTCCAAGACTTCTTCTATCAGGTCTCGACTCAATCTTGATCATGTTGATGCCTCTTCGGGCCAACTCCCCCAGGGTATCGTAGAGAACACCCGGAGCATCCTGCGCGAAGTCGAAGCAGATTGATGTCCTGTCCCTTCCAGTAGGCCTGCTGTCAGACTCTCCCAGCACCACAAATCGAGTCTGATTGTTGAAAACGTCTTCTATGTTTGCATCGAGAATGGTTGCGTCGAAGAGCTCAGCGGCGCGCTTGCTGGAGATAGCGGCTGCGGTGTGCCTGCTCTCCCGCATGTCCAGGACGGCACCGGCTGTGCTGAGCGATGCAACACTCTCTGCCTTAGGAAGGTTGCGCGTAAGGTAACCTCGGCACTGCGCGAGCGCCTGGGGGTGCGAATAAACGACCTCGATTTGATCCAGCCTGGTGCCAGGATCAATCAGGAGGCAGTGATGAATGGGCACCACCACCTCGCCTCTAATTTTAAGGCTCGACTCGTGGATAAGCAGGTCGACAGTAAATGTGACGGTACCCTCGAGGCTGTTCTCTATGGGAACGATCGCCTCATCGACTTCCCGATTACCTGCCGCTGCGACTACAAGAGGAATCGCGTTATACGCGACGCGTTCTAGTCGCGGATCATAGTCGATCGCTGCCTGTTCGCTATAAGTGCCCTCTGGGCCAAGATAGGCCAGCCGGTCAGCCATCAGCTTCCTCCGACGTCATCTACCAGCAGTCCTCCAAGGCGCTCCTCAATTGCATCAACCAGGATCGCAGTCATATCAATCGATTCGCTTACGCCCAACCGATTGAAGAGCTCGACGTGCTCAGAAATGCTGACAATCGACAGCACCCTGCCAACTCCGAATAGATTTGCCGCCATCTGGCAGATGACCAGATTTTCGTCGTCCCTTCGGCCAGTTGCTATAAGTACGTCAGCGCGACTGGCGCCAGCTTGCCAGAGGACTTGAGACTCGGTTGCGTCCCCACGTACGGCCACGCTTCCCAGTTCGTCTTCGATTGCGGCGAACCTCTCTGGGTCTCGATCGATGACCGTAATCTCCTGTTCAGCATCCAGCAGCCAGCGTGCAATTGCTGTCCCTACCCGGCCGGCGCCCACTATGATGGCATACATAATTTAGACTGGACCTGCATTGCCCGCCTAGAGTCGCTCAAGCGCGAGGTCCCTTAGAATCTCCGTGTGACTAATGATCGTTAAATCGAGATCCTCATACAGATCGCGCTTTACCGGATCGTCCAACCGACACACCACCCTGTTAACGTCGAGTATGTGAAGAGCTATCTGCGCCGCCATAATATTGACTGGGTCGGAGCCTGCGGTTGCTATGAAAACGTCAGTGTCCTGAACCCCCGTTTTTCGCAGATCGGACTCAAGGGTAATGTCAGCAAGAAATGGAACCAGTAGTCCATTACGCACGATGTCTCGTGGAAGATGGTTGAACGCGTCCACTGAAGAATCGAGAATGTGGACAGTTCTTCCCGGACGGCACAACGCCGTGGCAATTGAGGCGCCGGTCCTGCCACACCCGCCAATGGAGACTCGGTTTAGTCCCCTTATCATGGGCAGAGGCGCGCCGTTGTTCGTCATCTAGAGTGCTCTCGTACCAGGCGATTGTCTTTGAATGGTGGACCCAATCTGGGTCAGTTCACGACACAGAATCACTCGGCAAGGAGCGTGTCTCAAGATGTATGGAACGTGCTCTTCAAGAGAATAGCGCCCGAAAGCCTCGACCACAGATGTGCCGATTGCGATCGCCTCAACGTTCTTTTCGACGGCCTCACGTACCACTGCGGTCCCTGAATCCCGTGCCTGCACAAGATGAGCCTCAACGATACAGTTGTATCGGCTGGCGACGCGTTCCATTTCTTCCAGCACCTGCTCACCCGCGGTAGCCTCGTCGTCGATCACAGCATCCAGAGGCGTATGCCGGGCGACCTCAATTACGTAAAGCAAGCGCAGCGTGCTCCGCCTGGATTCGAGGAGTTCACATGCCATCCTGACAACGAGGTTATCCGAAGGGGAACCAGTGACTAGTACCAGGATTGAGGAGGGCCCGATGTTGCCCTGTTCCCCGTCGCCGGAGTGATTGTTTCTTCTCGCCCAATTGAACACTACTTATTGTCCCTCAACCAACCTTAGGGTCTCTACACACTCGTGAGGAATCAATTCGCGGCGTCCATTTCTACGTATTGGTCCGTCATGCCGTCGAGCTGGTCAAGCATTGAGTCATGTCCGGCGAGTACCAACCAGTCACCTCCACCAAGCCTGTCATTGGTATCTGGGTTCAGCGTGACCTCTCGCCCGCGCCGGATCGCCAGCACGACCAGGCCGTACTTGTTCCTTGGGCTCGAGAATCCAAGCTCGTTAAGGGTCCTGCCGTTGAATTCGTCGGGCACTTTGAGCTTGCTGATACCAAAGTTGGGAGTGATTTCCAGGTACTCCTGAACATTTGGATTGAACATGCTGTGTGCCAACCGGTTGCCCATCTCCTCCTCGGCATGGACAACTTTGTCGACGCCAATGAGGGACAAAGTGTTTCCGTGAAGCTCGTTGTGAGCTCTCGACACTATGTAGGGGACATCCATAGTTTTGATGAGCACCGAGGCCATGATGCTCGACGTGACATCCGATCCTATCGCGATTACTGCCGCATCGTAGTCAGGAACTCCCAGTTCCCTGAGCACAGCTTCATTTGTGCAATCAGCTATGAGGGAGTAGGTACACGCCCCCATCATGTTGTGTACACGGCTCTCATCTTTGTCAATTGCCAGCACATCGTGCCCGAGGTTATAGAGGGAGCGAGCGATACTCGAACCGAATCTTCCAAGGCCAAGTACGGCGATCTGTTTCTTCATAGGGCTCCCCTCATCCGCACTGGCATCGAGTCATTAGTTGGACACCACAAGTGGTCAACCTATTGTAACCCGTTCCTGGACGAACCGATAGTTGTCAATCGACGACCCCTGGGCCATTGCTATGCCGATTGTAAACGGGCCGAGCCGGCCAACGAACATCGCAATAACCAGAATGAGTTGACCCCACTGCGTTATCAGTGGAGTGATGCCGGTGCTGAGTCCAACGGTCCCAAAGGCAGATACACTTTCAAAGAAGAGGTCCAGGAAGTCCATCCCGCCGTCCGTGATGCTCAAAGCGACGATCACGCTGAATACGATCGCAGTAGAGATCGCACCCAGGACGAGCGCGCTTCTGACCTGCTCGAATGGGATCTCACGCCCGAAAATTGCGGCGTGGGTACGTCCTCGTATGGTTGAAAGAACCGCCACAAGGATAATGGCAAGGGTATTGACCTTTATCCCTCCCGCTACTGACGCGGATGCCCCCCCGACAAACATCAGGCCAGTCATCATGAAGTTGGTCTCGTCTTCAGTCTCGCTGTAATCGAGTGTTGTAAACCCAGCAGTCCGTCCACTGACCGACTCAAATACTGACGTTGTGAGTTTCTGAGAAACGGGCATGGGACCGAGCGTCTGCGGATTCTGATACTCGAACACCATGAATGTGCCGATGCCTATGAGGATGGTCGCGAAGGTCAAGATAAGGACCAATTTTGTGGTCAGTCCAAACATCCTGAATCGACGGTGGGTAACGGAGTCTATTACCACACCAAAGCCAATAGCTCCCAGGAAGATCATCCCGGCGGTGACACCTATAACGGTCCCGTCGTTCTGAAAAGTCGCCATGCCTCCTTCTTCAGTGAGGAATATGAAACCCGCGTTGTTGAATGCCGAGATCGAATGCAGAAGCGCCATCAGCAGCGCACGGTCGGGTGTATATATGAACCAGAACCTAACTGCGAGGATCGCGAAAGCAAGGAACTGGGCACCGACGGCAAAGACAACGATTCCCACCGTCAGGCGAATCAAACCGCCCGTGCCGGTGCCGAGCAGGTCTCCTCCGAAGCTCTCCCTCAGCAGCATACGCTGCGGCAGGGTAACTCGCTGACCAATGGCTATCAGCGCAAAGGTAGCCAGTGACATGAAGCCCAAACCGCCAACGAAAATGAGCGCGGCGATGACTAACTGACCGCCCAGTGTCCAGTACTGAGAGGTCTCCTGGACCACAAGCCCTGTAACAGTCACCGCCGAGGTGGCCGTGAAGAGTGCATCCATGAACGGTGTGAACCCACCACCCTGTTGGGTAAACGGCATGGAGAGCAGTACAGTACCGCCGATGATCAGTCCGATGAATACGTAGATGACGATCATCGGAGAGGCGAGTGCTTTGTGCTGGACCTTGCGGGTGTCTACAACAACCGTAACCGGGCTCAGCTCGACTCGCCTTGGATGTCTGACCACGCGGTCACCGGGTTTAGGGGACCATGAGGGACGCACTATGCACGTTTCCGGGCTTGGGGAGGTGTGTGTAAGGTGTGCATCCACCATCGATCAATTGGGTGGATTGCAGCGGCGCTAGAAGTGCACGACATCAATTTCGATTCTAGGCTTGGAGTTGTGGAAAGTCAACGATCTGCCGAGGCGCGCCCGTCCTACTTTCGATGCACAGGGTTGGCAGCCAATATGAAGTGCAAGTTATGGAGGCAATGCAGTGAGGTTAACGGCCATCTAGTGGCTGATTAACGGTCTGTTGACGCCCGATTGAATCGAACATATACTCAACTTCGACGTGCAGATAGAGGTTACGAATCGATACTAATGTATCAAGATTCACACGCGACTAGAGATGTCAGAGGAGCACATATGAGAATTCCAAGACGCCCACAGCATGTCTTCGGATGGTTGGCGGCGGCTCTGCTGTCAGTGTTAGTACTTGTACTAATGGCCTGTGCCAGCGCCGATGAGCCATCGGCGCCTCAACAGCCTGCCGCTCCGGCACCTGCGGCACCTGCGGCCGCTCCGGAGCAAGGTTCGGGAGCGGCGCCACAGGCACCTCAACAACCTGCTGCCCCTCAGCCGGCGGCGGCGGCAGTCGAGGCTCCTTCGATTCCCGAAGCTGCCCCAATCGGAGCGCCACAGACGACAAGGCCCAGGCGTGCACCGGTCATGGCAATGGATGAAGCTATGATCCAGAAGGGTGGAACCCTCCAGTGGGTGCCACAGGCGAGTTTGAGAACGCTCGATCCAGTCTGGACCACAGCCGCTATGACTCACAACACTGCCCGACAGATGTACGATGCTGTGTTTGCATGGGACTCAGTGCTGCAGAGTCAGCCTCAGATGATCGACGAGTGGTCCATGACCGACGACGCTAAGTCGTACACCTTTAAGATCCGGGATGGCATGACCTTCCATGACGGAGACGATGTCACAACAGACGATCTGCTGGCGTCCATTGCACGGTATGAAGAGAGACAGCCGATTGGCATCAGTATCCGCCAGTTGGGAGAGCCGTCGTACCAGAAGGTCGACGACCTCACATTCCAGATGGACATGGGCAAGACCTTCGGGCTTGTGCCATTCTTCTGGGGCACTTGGGGAACCGTCTATGCATTCAAGGAAGAGGTCGCCAACGAGACACTTCCAGACGTTGCGATCGAGGCGGAGCGAACCATAGGGTCCGGGACGTTCAAATTCGTAAGCTGGGAGCCTGGTAACCGTCTGGTCATGGAACGCTTCGAAGATTACATACCCAGATCGGATTCCAAGGACGGAGCAGCCGGGAGCAAGGAGGCCTTCCTCGACCAGATCGTGATGTCCGAGGTGCCCGACCAGGCTACACGTGTGGCCGCACTTCTCACCCAGCAGGCCGATTTCTCAGAAGGCATCGCCGGTGACCTGCTTCCCACATTGGAGGACAGCCCAACCGTTACTGTTGACACCATCAGCCCATGGGCAGCTCCATGGCTGGTGTTCAATCACCTGCACCCACCCTTCAACGACCAGCGGGCAAGGCTCGCAGTGCAGGCCGTCGTGGACAGAGCGGAATACATGAGGGCCGGATATGGCCCTGAGTTCCTTTGGGAAACCTGCCCCGCGCTGTTCATGTGTGGAGGTCCACTCGCCAGCGAAGCTGGGAGCGAAGTCTACTATTCCGAGCCAAACGTTGAACTTGGAAAGCAGCTGTGGGACGAATATGTCGCAGATACGGGATTCAGCGATCCTGTAATCGTACTTGCGGCAACTGACTACCCTGACTTCTTCGCCTCAGGCCTGATAACCAAGCGCAACCTGGAATCGATAGGCGCCCAGGTGGAAATGCCCTCGATGGACTGGGCGGCAGTGGTCGCACGCCGCGCCGAAAAGTCGCTGCCCGCGGATGGCGGCTGGAACGTCTTCCACACATGGGGTGGGACATTCGACCCGGTAACCGCGGTAGGACTGAGCGGCAACTGGTTCGGTTGGCCTCAGAACGAGAAGATTCAGGGGCTAATCGAGGAGTTTCCTCTCGCCAGCACTCTCGAGGACCAGCTGAGAATCGCCGACGCGATCCAGCAGGAAAACTACGAGAATCCAAACTACCTGACGATGGGACAGTTCAACTTCCTGGTAGCCAGGCAAAATTACGTAAAGGGTTACGAGCCGCACAGACTGCTCCACTTCTGGGGTGTCTGGCTCGACAGATAGGTAAGGTCGCGAGCGCCCTTGGTATTGGATAAGCCGGGGTGAATAGCGTAACGTAGGGGCCGGACTGCAAAACGTCCGGCCCCTGATTACCCGCCCAGGAACCCAGTCAAGGGAACCTTACATGCTTCAATATTTCCAGTTGTGTTGCTCGTGGCGATTATTACGTTCTCCCTTGTCCACATCGCCCCTGGAGACCCCGCAGCGGTTATTGCGGGAGACTTCGGGAATCCTGAGGACATTCAGCGGGTTAGAAAGCAGCTTGGACTGGACAAGCCCATCCATGAACAGCTCTGGATCTGGATGTCGCACGTTGCAAGAGGAGACCTGGGCAGTTCCATCTTCTCCAGGTATCCAGTCACCGAGCTAATCGCCCAGCGTCTCCAGCCGACGATTGTACTCGCCCTGGCGGCAGAGATTCTGGCAGTGCTGATCGCCGTTCCCCTCGGCGTGATAGCTGCGTGGAAGGCAAACACCCTCATTTGTTCGCTGTTCTGGGGTTTTCGATCCCGGTCTTTTGGTTGGCGTACAACCTGATCTTCCTATTTGCGGTGAGGTTGGAGTGGCTTCCCGCCGTGGGCTATGAACCGATATCGAACGGCATAGTCCCGTGGCTAAAGTCGATCACGCTGCCCACCATCGCAATTGCAGTCATCTTCGCTGCGCTGATCGCTCGCATGACCCGAACCACCATGCTGGAAATACTGCGCGAGGACTATATCAGGACAGCGAGGGCCAAGGGTCTGGGCGACCGCATGGTGCTTCTACGACATGCTTTGAAGAACGCCTCCGTTCCAGTTGTGACGGTAATTGGACTTGGGCTAGCCGGACTGATTGGAGGACTGGTAGTCACTGAGACTGTATTTGCAATTCCCGGCCTGGGCAGGCTGATCGTCGAGGCGGTTCTGCGTCGCGACTACCCGGTGATACAGGGAGTCATGATGCTGGTGACGCTGGCATACGTGTTCGTCAATCTGATCGTCGACATCAGCTACGCCTACCTGGATCCGAGGATACGTTACTAGTGGCAGGCCGAAACACAGTCAGCGACACTCTGGTCGTTACGGCGGCTCAGCCTAGTCGCTGGCATCGTGCCCTAGTTGGCGCAAGACGAGCGCTCATCAAGAATCCGAACATGCTGTTCGGCCTGATTCTGCTACTGATCATGTCGGCGATGGCGATCTTTTCGGGACTGATTACGGATGTTGACCCGAGGCACATCGACACCATCGAGAGGCTCAAGAGTCCTTCGAGCCAATACTATTTCGGGACCGACCATCTGGGCAGAGACATCTTCGCCCGAGTGGTGTATGGCAGCAGGCTATCGATCATCGTAGGTATAGCCGTAGCGATCATCACTGGGCCTGATCTCGGGATACTATCGAGCGTTGGACGCCATCATCATGCGTCTCATGGACGGGTTGATGGCAATCCCGTCGTTCCTGCTGGCGATTGCGCTGGTGGCCATGCTTGGCGCGAGCCTTCAGAACGTGATCATTGCGCTGTCAGTGGTGGAAACTCCCCGGGTGGTGCGCGTCGTCAGGTCGTCTGTGCTGACCCTCAGAGAGCGGGTCTACGTGGAGGCGGCAGAGGCTATCGGTGCCAAGGGCATACGCATAATGGCCCGCCACATCTTCCCCAACACGGTCCCGCCCCTGATTGTGCAGGGGACTTACATATTTGCGTTGGCGATCCTGGTCGAGGCGGGATTGAGCTTCCTAGGCGCTGGTACTCCGCCAGATATCCCGAGTTGGGGTAACATCATGGGGGAGGCGCGCCTTTACGTCCGAGTCGCCGAGTGGATTATGTTCTTCCCGGGACTCTTTCTTTCACTGACAGTGCTGGCTATCAACCTGATTGGTGACGGACTCAGGGACACCCTGGACCCAACGCTCGCCCGCCGGATGTAGGGAACGCCTAGACCGGCGACCAGAATGCCAGCACACCGTCTGCGACCTCGTCTACAGTGATAACCGGTCCGGTGTCGACAATGAAGACTTTGCTGCCTCGCCTGTCCGACTGCCCCATGAATCCAGCAGAAGAGGCGCTGAGACTCAGACGACCCGAGAAGATCAGGTACCTGCTGTTGGGAGACCAGAGCATATGCGAGTAGGCATACTGGTCAAAGAACTGGAACATCGTTAGCTGGTCCCTCGATGGCGTGAAGTCAGCCAGCCGTTCTGCCGACCCGGTATCCACGTCGAGTAGCGTCCATCTCAGCTCTCCGCCGGTTCCCGCGATCGTGACAATTGCGATCTTGCTCCCGTCTGGAGACCAGAAATAGGCCAGCACGTTTTCGTTGACCAGAGCCTTCTGCTCGAATGTCACCGAGTCCAGCAGTCTGAATTGACGATACACGAGGATAGGGGTGTTGCCGTATCGTACGGGCCTGACGTCGTCGGCTACGGCCAGATGCGACCCGTCCGGGGACCACAGGAAGGCCGATGCTGGACCGACGTCCAGCACAGGCTGCGGCAGTACAAGGCCTGCATCGGTAATGGAGGCTGAGTAGAGGCCGTAGCCTGTTCGGCCAATCGGACTCGACAGAGCAAGCTCGCTTATGTTCGGCCTCCACGCCGGCACACGATATGAGTCTGACTCCAGTCTGACCCTCTGCATGGCCATGGAACCACTAAAGCTCACCAGGAAGTGGTCGACGGACCGGTGTACTGCGAGCTTGGAGGAGTCAGTAGACCAGGACATCCACAACGGACCGCTGTCGAGGAGAAACGCGGGGCCATCCTTTGAGTTGACTTCATCGATGAAGAGTGACAGGCCCTGGCGTTCGGTGACGGCAACGAAAGCCAGCTTGCTGCTGTCAGGTGACCACAGAGGATAGTGAACGACACCATCCGCCAGTAGACCAGCGTAGCCAGGCTCGCCCTGATGTATCGGACGCGTCTCGCCGTCCTCCCAGCCATACCCGAAGAGCGTTACGACCGGCTCATCATCACCATTTCTGACAATGCCAGAGTAGGCGACGGTCTTGCCGTCAGGAGACCAGGTCGGCCAGGTGAACAGGCCATCTCCCATTGAAACCGGCTGTTCGTCTGAACCGTCAGGGCGGTAGGAGCGAATCTGTGCGTCTGGGCCAACGACTGCAATCCGATTGATCGAATACAGTGGAGGCCAGCTCTGTTCAGTCTCTCCGAGACCACCCGCCCGTCCGACTACGGCAATTGCAGCCAATATGCCTACAAGAAGAACTATCCAGACATATCGTCTGAAGGCATCACTCAATTGTCGATTACCATGTCGAGGCTTATGTTTAGCGCGGGGGCAGAGTGTGTAAGAGCACCAACTGAGATTATGTCCACGCCGGTTCCGGCAACTTCCCTCACCGTCTCGAAGGTGATTCCTCCCGATGCCTCAAGCAAAGCCCTACCATCGGTGATACTGACAGCGGTCTCCATCTGTTCGGGTCCCATGTTGTCCAGGAGTACCAGGTCTGCTCCTGCTTTAAGTACCTCTTCGAGTTGCTCCAGGGTCTCGACCTCTATTTCCACCTTTATCATGTGGCTGGCGCGAGCGTGAGCGCGCTTGACGACATCCCCGATGCCAATCCCCTGCAGTGCCATCGCCTCGATGTGGTTGTCCTTGATTAGAATACCGTCTCCAAGGTTATACCGGTGGTTTCTACCACCTCCCATCTCTACGGCGTGCTTCTCGAGTTTCCGCAGTCCTGGCGTAGTCTTGCGTGTGTCTACTATCTGCGCTCGGAATCCCTGAACAGCATCCACGTACCGGCGTGTCATTGTGGCGACACCGCTCAGATGCTGGAGGAAATTAACGGCCGTGCGCTCAGCCTTGAGAATGGAGGCCATGCTGCCACTGACGGACGCAAGTTGTTCACCGGCGATTACAGAAGAGCCGTCTTTAACGAGCGGCTCAGCATCCAGCGTTTGGTCGAATTGCGTGAACACCTCAACAGCAACATCAATGCCCGCTATAACACCGTCTTCGCGGCTGACGAGAGTGGCGCTACCATTCAGGCCCGGTTCGATGAGAGCATCTGTTGTGGGGTCGCCCTGGCCGACATCCTCGGCAAGTGCAGCGTCAATTAAATCCCTGATGTCTCGAGATACCAGCATTGCTGTCTTCCATGAAATGAAACGGCCCATTCCACGACTGAGCGGGAATGGGCCGGCGTTACTTTGAGTACAGTTACCAGGATGATCGGCTAGGTTACGGCGAGCATTCGGTCGAGTGCAACTCTAGCCTCTTCAGCGACTTCATCGGCGACTTTTATCCTGTTCACTACGACTCCCTCGTTCAGTCCGTCCAGCACCCACGATACGTAGGCTGGATGGATCCTGTACATGGTGGAGCAGGGGCAGATTACCGAGTCCAGACAAAAGACAGTCTTGTCAGGGTTCTGAGCAGCCAGCCTGTTTACGAGGCTGATCTCTGTACCAACCGCCCACACTGAACCTGATGGAGAATCTGCAATCATTGACTTGATGTACTCGGTCGAACCGTTATAGTCTGCCGCCTCAACTACCTCCATCGTGCACTCGGGGTGAACTAGCACGTTCACGTCAGGGTACTTCTCCCTCGCCGTTTCAATCTGGTCGACAGTGAAACGAGTGTGTACGGAGCAATGACCCTGCCAGAGGATCACCTTGGCATTCGCGAGCTGCTCTTCGGTGTTCCCGCCAAACTCCTTGAATGGGTTCCACACGACCATGTCGTCAAGATCGATGCCCATCTTGAGTCCGGTATTTCGGCCAAGGTGCTGGTCAGGAAGGAATAGGACGCGGCTTCCTCGCTCAAACGCCCACTCGAACGTTGCTGGCGCGTTGGAGGACGTGCAGACTATTCCGTCGTTGTGGCCGCATAGCGCCTTAATGTCGGCGGTGGAGTTCATGTATGTGATGGGTACTACGCCGCCACGGTCTCCAACCACGTCGGTGAGGTCGTCCCAGCAGTCCAGAACGTCATCGATCTGGGCCATGTCTGCCATGGAGCAGCCAGCAGTGAGATTAGGGAGGATGACCCTCTGACTGGACCCACTGAGAATGTCAGCGGTCTCAGCCATAAAGTGGACACCGCAGAAGACGATGAACTCGGCATCCTCCTGGGACGCTGCGAACTGTGAGAGCTTGAAGGAGTCTCCCTGGAAGTCGGCAAACTTGATGACTTCGTCTCTCTGGTAGTGATGGCCCAGAACTACGAGTCTGCTTCCGAGCTTCACACGGGCCTCGTTGATGTTGGCGTCAAGCTCTTCTGGAGATGTCCTCATGTACTCGATTGGCAGCTTCTGCCATCGGACCCCTACGGAGAATTCGTCCTCGAGAGTCCGGGATGAAAGCTCGTCATCTGTAGTACAGAACGCAGACTGCTCGATTTCAGTGATTGGGATGGTCGGTGTCTTCAGTTCGGCTATTGCCATGACGCTTCAACCCTATCTGGACTTCAACCGGTTCCTTTTAATTCAACCCGCGTCAGTGATCTTACAGAGCACCCTGGAGCGACCAGGGGCTCGTGCGCTCTATGTTTACGTCCACCATCTGACCCTTCAGGTCATCAGGACTGTCAAAGAAGACCAGCTTGTCGTTCCGATTGCGGCCGAACCACCTGCCCTTGCGTCGACCCTCAACCAGTACCTGCTGAGTCGTATCCATCAGTCGTGCGTTGATTCCGGCTGATACGGACTCCTGAATTTCTTCGATGACCTTGAGCCGGCGATGCTTTTCGGCTTCGGGAACATCGTCCTGCATGAGTCTCGCTGAGATCGTGCCCGGTCTGGTCGAGTATGCAGCCGCGTGGACCTTGTCGAATCCGATGTCACGGACGAGTTCCGCTGTGCGCTCGAACTGCCCCTCAGTTTCGCCACAGAAGCCAACTATCAGATCGGTGGCCAGCGATACGTTTGGTATCCGTTCCCGAATGCGCTCAATCTTGTCTCGGTATTCAGCATTTGTATACCCACGGCGCATGTCGGCCAGCACCTGGTCGTCGCCGGCCTGGAACGGGAGATTTACATGTTCGCAGACCTTGTCCAAGTTGGCGATTGCATCGATGATGCTGTCGCTCATGTCATTAGGATGCGACGTCAGAAACCTGACACGCTCAATCCCCTCGACATCGTTGACCGCCGCAAGGAGGTCACCCAAATCGATCGAACCAGGCAGATCGTGGCCGTAAGAGTCGACGTTCTGGCCCAGCAGCGTAACTTCCTTTACGCCTCTCTTAACGAGGTGCACAGACTCATTCACGATTTCTTCGACCGTCCGGCTGACTTCCCTGCCCCGCCGGTACGGGATGATGCAGAACGAGCAGAATTTGTCGCAACCATGTATCACTGGGATGAAGGTGGCAACGTCAGGTGTCGCCGTAAGCGGTCCAACACAACCTTCTGGATCAATACCCAGCCTGTCTCCCAAAAGCTCGATGAGCGGATCGTACTGCTGAGGCTGCATGAATACGTCGACATACGGGAACCGCTCGGTAAGCTGATCCTTGCGAGGGCCGACCATGCAGCCCATTAGAGCCAGGACCTTGTCCGGGTCTCGCTGCTTGACCGGCTTGAGGTGTGTGAGCATCCCAACCACTCGGTCTTCAGCACTCTCACGAACCACGCAACTATTGAGAACGATTACGTCGGAATCACGGGCGGACTCTCCTGGCGAGAGACCCATCTGGTCAAGGGCGCTCTCAAGCCGCTCGGAGTCCGCTTTGTTCATCTGGCAGCCAACTGTCCAGACGTAGTAGCTTTGCATTATTGATTTAGCTCTCGTTTGATTTCGGGTAACAAGCTATGCGGATTGCGATGGTGAGTAGGGGTCGGAGGAATAACATCCCGTGGTTAACGAGGTGTATACCGTTTGGCTTAAATGGTGTGCTCTATGCCGGTAACTACTCAGGTCTGCGACCCAAGATGGCCGAATGTGCGATCCCTCCGTGTTTGGACTGCACTATACCAGAGAATACACCGCTCATCAAGGAATCCGATTGTGAAATTCGTTACTATTCAACTCAGTGATTACGTGAATCGTATTCATCGTCGTATGGGGTGGCGGATTTCGCCAGTAAGGAATTTCTCAGAGAGTGAACACGGTGGAAATAGATAAATTTTTCACAAATTCGCGTAATCTCAGTGGATTCAACACTCAACGGCAACTTCATGTGCACCAAGGGGATTGAAGTCCTCCTGGCTTCCGACCCATACCTCTCCCCCTACGAAGAACTCCTTCTTCCAGATAGGGACAATCTGCTTAATACGGTCGATACTGAAGTGACACGCCTCGAACGCGGCCTGCCGGTGTGCCGACGATACTGCGACCACCAGGCTGGCTTCCCCAATCTCCAACCTGCCAAGCCTGTGATGGATCGCCACCCCGGTGAGTTCCCACTGGTCCAGCATCTCGTCCGCCACCCTCTGGAGCTGCTCGTCGGCCATGGGTCGATAGGCTTCGTACTCAAGCCGCAGGACCCTGCGATCGCCCGTGTGATCGCGTGTAGTTCCCACGAAAGTCGCAATTGCTCCTGCGCCAGGGTGTTGTACAAGCTCGGCCACCCTACCCACGTCCAGTGGCTCGTGGGTGATGTGGATCGGTGAGGTAGAGTTCATTTATGAGCCTCCACTGACGGGTGGGATGAGCGCGACTTCATCCCCGTCGTCCAGTATATAGTCAGGCTCCCGGTACTCGTTGTTGAC
Organism: Dehalococcoidia bacterium; assembly: GCA_021295915.1. Lineage (NCBI taxonomy): Bacteria > Bacillati > Chloroflexota > Dehalococcoidia > Dehalococcoidia bacterium. Next base: position 33,913 of record JAGWBK010000008.1, on the reverse strand, counting down.
CGCCGCGACTATGCGTTCAGGGTCTGGCAACCCCGGAAACTGGGCGCAGACCTGAGCTACAAGCTCCGAAATGGTCGATCCGGCGGCCAGCGCTATCCGGGCCGTGGCTGTGCCAGCGATCTCGCGGTAGCTAGCGAGGAAGACAACCGTTACCAGCATTAAGACGGCTCCTATGGCTACGCAATGAGTACGCCGCCATTTACGTGGATACTCTGACCCGTAATGTATGCGGCGCCCTCGGATGAGAGGAACGCGACAGTGTGTGCGATCTCTTCGGGCATTCCAAGACGTCCCACAGGAATGTCGGCATTCGGAGCTGGAGTCGACTGACCCTCGACCCGGGAGGTGTCGAATGCCCCAGGGACAATGTGGTTGACAAGTATGCCGTGCTGCGCGAGTTCTGCGGCGAGCGCTCTCGTCATGCCCAGCGCTCCCATCTTGCCCGCGCAGACGTGCGCCCACTCGGCACGACCCTTGAAGGCGTTGAGTCCGGAAACATTGATAATCCGACCCCAGCCACGATCAATCATCCCTGGCACAACGGCCTGACACGCGAAGAACGGTCCGTCCATGTTGACACCGTTCACCTCGCGCCAGTCTTCCACAGTCATCTCTGTAAAAGGCTTTGAGGCACGCATCCCTGCGTTATTGACGAGAATGTCGACCCGCCCGAATTCAGCTATCGCCTCTCCGACCATCCTGTAGACGGCACCCTGGTCCGCAACGTCGGCGGTCGTGGCAATTGCCCGTACTCCGAGTTCGCGGGCCTCCGCTGCAACGGCCTCAGCCTCCTCGCTGTTGGCACGCGCATTAGTTACGACGTTTGCACCCTGGCGCGCCAATTCCAGCACGGTTGCGCGGCCTATGTTGCGCCCAGAGCCGGTTACGAGGGCCACTCTACCCTGGAGATTGCCTGTTACCACTACCAACCTCCAGAGTTAACGAGAACTATACCGACCACGTTTGCTCGGTGTTTGATTGAATGCTGTCCAACCATTGAATTACGGCTAATCAGCCGCAGCGGCTACACGTTCTGCCGACTTGACGACTGCCGAATCGTGCAGTGACTGGATCCTCGAGTCGTCGTAGCCAAGCACATCACTGAGGATCTCTGTGGTGTGCTCACCAACCATCGGGGTAGTACCGACAACCATCGGAGTCCGGCTGAACTTGACCGATTTTCCGGTTACCCACATCGTGCCTGCGACGGGGTCGGGCACCTCCATCATGACCTCACGTTCCGTGAGATGCGGGTCCCTCGCCGCCTGAGCAGTCGTGTTGACTGGGGAGCACGGAACGCCGTGCGCCGCGAGGTGGTCGGCTGTAGGCTGCATTTCCTTGTCGGCGAACCACTCGCTCAGACCCTCTTCGAGAGCGTCGGCATTCTGCGTGCGAAGCTCGCGTGTCGTGAAGCGTTCGTCCTCCAGCCAATCGGGACGTTCCACGGCCTCGCAGAGGCGGGTCCACATATTCTCGTTAGTGGCTGCGATGATCATCCAGCCGTCAGCTGTCTTGTAGGTCCCTCCGGTACCGCGTCCGTTGCCCTCGCGCGGCTGCTCGTAGCCGTCGCCGAGGTAGGCGGATATGGGAATCTCGTTGACGGTGTAGCCTGTGTCGGCCAGACACACTTCCAGTTCCTGTCCCATGCCAGAGATCTCACGTTCACGCAGGGCTGCCAGCGCGCCTATCGTCGCATGAAGCGAAGTTATCCTGTCGATCAGCGGGAAGAAGGTGCGTATCGGTGGGTCGTCCGGGAAGCCTGTCAGCGACATCAGGCCGCCCATTGCCTGCCCGATTGGATCGAAGCCCACGCGCTCCTTGTACGGACCGTACTGGCCGTAGGCCGATACGTTAATCATGATTATCTTTGGGTTCAACTCTTTTAGAGTCTCATAACCGAATCCCATGATGTCGATGGTGCCCGGCCTGAAGTTCTGTAAGAAGAAGTCCGACTCCTTGACTAGGTCTCTAAGGACTTCTTTGCCCTCATCCGTCCTAAGATTGATTGCGAGGCTCTTCTTGCCCGAGTTGTACTGAACCCAGTATGCGCTCTGGCCCCGAACTCGCGGTCCGTTTCGACGGCTTTCGTCTCCGCCGACCGATTCGACCTTGATGACCTCGGCGCCCATTCGCGCGAACATCAGCGCGCAACGGGGTCCAGCCTGGTATCGTCCGAGATCGAGTAGCCTGAGTCCTTCGAGGGGAGTCTGGAGTTCGGTCATGATGTCATTCTCTTTCTGCCGGTGGTCGGCGCTCGATGCCCTATTCCCTGTACAGAGCGGACCGTGCGTTTAGATTCTTCCCTTCCTGTCAAGGAAGGGCTTGAAGCCTTCGAGGACTGGCGTTGGCGCCAACGTGGTGGCCTGTGCATCCAACTCGCTGTCGTAGTGATTTCGCCACCCCTCGCCGATGTCATCGATGAGAAGTTGCTTGACGCCCTGTACCATTCGAGGATCGTTGTCGGCGATGAGACCGGCCAGTTCCATGGCCTTGTCCATTAGCTGTTCAGCCGGGACCAGGTGGTTAAGCAGGCCGATTCGATGGGCTTCCTCTGCCTCGACCACTCGCGCGGTGAATAGCAGTTCCTTGGCAATGGGCCAACCTACTTGCTGGGGAAGGCTCCATGTGGAGTTCACCCTGCCGTACTGCACCGCAAGGAAGCGGAATCTGGTGCGTTCGCAGCCGACACGGATGTCGAAGCTGGAGGCGAGCACGGCTCCCCCTCCAAAGGCCAGGCCGTTCAGAGCACCGATAGTTGGCTTGCTGGCGGCCGCTATGTGCCAGGAATACTCGGGGCGTCTGGGATCAGGAGGCGGTGGAGTTTCCATCGTCGCCTGCTCGGCCATCTCATGGATGTCTGCCCCCGCTGAGAAGGCGCGCTCGCCGGCACCAGTGAAGATGATGGCATGAATGCCGTCATCTTCTTCCAATTGAGTCACTGCTGCGTCAATCTCGCTGAACAACTTCCGGTTCATCGCGTTCAGGACTTCAGGCCGGTTCAGCTTTATGATGCCAATACGGTCCTGTACATCAAGCAATAGGTGTTCGTAGCTCACTCGAATCTCCATTCATATGGCGCAATACGGCGCGTAGGTGGCGCCATTATATGAACGGCCTTCGAGACGGTCAAGAAATCGCTCGCAGTCGACTACTTCTCTTGGAAACAGCCAATCTTCCACACTCTCTTCAAGGTACGGGGCTCGCTGGCCCCAATCAGCCAGTCGAACGTGATTTGTGTATAATGGGCCCGAATTTCACACTTGGGTTATTCCGGATTCCGGCGTCCGCTTTGAATGGCCGGAACGCCACCGATTCCGGAGTCACAGCCATGACACGGTCTGAACGTGTCTTGATCACAGAACCGGAGGAAGTGACATGACCACTGGGGATTCATTCGAGACGATTGGCAAACCACCTGTCAGCGACTTCGACGTCGCCCCGAACCTGGACCGTGAAAACGTCACAGAGTTCGACTGGCAGCAGATGTACTCCGAGCTTGACTGGCTGCCAGGAGGTGGGCTGAACAAGGCTCACGAAGCAATCGATCGTCACGCCAACGGCAGAAAGCGCGACAAACTCGCGATGATCTGGGAAGGCAAGAACGGCGAGCGTGAGGACTACACGTTCGGCGACATGAAGCGTGAGACCGACAAATTCGCCAATGTTCTGAAGAGCCTCGGCATCCAGACCGGCGATCGTGTGTTTACTTTCATGGACCGCCTTCCCGAGCAGTTCATTTCCGTGTTCGGGATCCTGAAGGCCGGAGGCATCGCTGGCCCCCTGTTCTCGGCATTCGGACCTGACCCCGTGAAGGACAGGCTCCAGGACTCAGGGGCTAAGGTACTGATCACCCAGCCCGACCTGCGGCGGCGAATCGCGCATATTATTCCGGAGTTGTTCGACCTCCAGCACATAATCATTGTGAACAAGGACGGCCGCGATCCAGCGCCCATTGACTCTCAGGACCTCGACTATTACGAGGAGATGGGTAAGGCGTCAGCGGACTTCACAACTGTGAACACGTCCCAGTATGACTTCTCGATCATGCACTACACGTCCGGCACGACGGGCAAGCCGAAGGGCGCGGTGCATCGCCACCAGGCCGTCGTCCAGCAATACGCAACCGGAAAGTGGGCGCTGGACCTGCATGAAGACGACATCTACTGGTGCACTGCCGACCCAGGGTGGGTCACCGGAACGTCGTATGGAATGCTTGCGCCATGGACAAATGGTGTCACGCAATTGATCTACGAAGGCGGCTTCCGGGCAAGCGCGTGGTACGAACAGATCCAGAAGCACAAGGTTACGGTCTGGTATACCGCCCCAACCGCGATCAGGATGCTGATGAAGGCAGGCGACGAGATCCCCAAGCGGTACGATCTCTCTACTCTGCGCTTCACTGCCAGCGTCGGCGAGCCCCTGAACCCTGAAGCAGTCGTTTGGGGCAAGGAAGCGATCGGTCACGCCTTCCATGACAACTGGTGGCAGACTGAGACCGGCGCGATCATGTGCGCCAACTACGCCTCCATGCCCATCAAGCCTGGCTCGATGGGCAGGCCGATCCCAGGCGTGCAGCTTGGCATCGTGGACGAGAACTTCGATCCTGTACCTACCGGTGAGGACGGCAATCTGGTCGTCAGACCCGGATGGCCCTCCATGTTCCACCAGTACTGGCAGAACCTGGAGATGTACAATTCCAGGTTCAAGAAGGGCTGGTACATCACGGGCGACACGGCGCGGGTGGATGAAGATGGGTACTTCTGGTTTGTTGGCCGCGCCGATGATGTCATCAACACGGCCGGACACCTTGTCGGTCCGTTCGAGGTCGAGAGCGCTCTCATAGAGCATGAGGCGGTCGCTGAGGCCGGAGTGATTGGCAAACCCGACCCGATCGCGATGGAGGTCGTCAAGGCCTTCGTGTCGCTGAAGGACGGCTACGAGGAGACTCCTCAGCTTCGCCGAGAGATTATGCAGTTCGCAAGGTCAAAGCTATCCGCGGCAGTCGCGCCTCGTGAGATCGACTTCATACCGGGCCTTCCGAAGACTCGTTCTGGAAAGATCATGCGCCGACTCCTGAAAGCCCGTGAACTTGGGCTCCCTGAAGGCGACACCAGTACGCTCGAAGAAGACTAATCACCTGACCCACCGAGCGCTCGTACACACGTCGGAAAGGACAACTCATGAAACTCTGCTGGTTCCACCTTATGCCGTACCGGTATCTCCCTGAGGACTTCGAGGAGAAGTACAGGAGCGTGTGGGTAGATGTGCCCAGCCACCTGTTCGATCCGGTAAAGGCCAACGAGCTCTATAACGAGTATCTCGATGAGCTTGAGTTCGCCGACCAGGTGGGGTTCGACGGCATCTGCGTCAACGAGCACCACAACAACGCCTACGGAATCATGCCGTCGCCGAATATCACGGCAGCCACGCTTACCCGGCGCACCAAGAACGCTGCAATCGTCGTCCTTGGCAACAGCCTCGCTTTGTACAACCCGCCCCTGAGGGTGGCGGAGGAGTTCGCGATGCTGGACTGCATCAGTGGCGGCAGGCTGGTGGCTGGATTCCCTGTCGGCACCTCGATGGACACCAACTACGCCTATGGCGAACCTCCGGCAACTTTGCGCGAGAAGTACTACGAGGCGCACGACCTGGTCATGAAGGCCTGGACGGAGCCGGAGCCGTTTGCGTTCAATGGCAAGCACAACCAGGTGAGGTACGCCAACATATGGCCCAGGCCGCTCCAGCAGCCCCATCCGCCGGTCTGGATACCTGGCGGTGGGTCCGTTGAAACGTGGGAGTGGACCGCGCGCATGGACTACGTCTACTGCTACCTGAGCTACTTCGGGTACAAGCGCGGCATCCAGGTCATGGACGGCTTCTGGAAGGAGATGGAGTCCCTGGGTGTGGACGACAATCCGTACAGGGCCGGATTCCTTCAACTGGTCTGTGTCGCCGAGACCGACGAGAAGGCCAAGGAACTCTACGCAGAGCACGTCGACTACTTCTACAAGAAGTGTCTCCATGTGTACGAGGGATTCGCGGAGGCTCCCGGCTACCGCACGATTCGGACGATAAAGTCCGGTGCAGTACAGCAGGTCGGCGCCGCTGCGAGCAGATATAGACAGCGCCTGACGTGGGAAGACTACGTGGAACAGGGCTACGTCATAGCAGGCAGCCCCCAGACAGTTGTTGAGCAACTGCGCAAGGCCATAGAAGGGCTACGCGTGGGCCACCTGATGACGCTTCTTCAGATCGGTTCCATGCCGCGCGACCTGACCATGATGAACACAGAGCTGTTTGCGACCGAGGTCAAGCCATACATCGAAGACATGTGGGACGAGTACGAAGACCGCTGGTGGCCACAGCCGGTCGCCGAGCCCGACAGGGCCTCACCAGCCCCAGTAGCCGGCGACTAGACTCGTAGGTTCGTAAACGGGCCGTCAGCCCGAGTCGCCAAAAGACAGCATGAGAGGCGAGCGCAGACTCGCCTCTCTCTACGAAAGCAGCAGACCGCATAGGAAATCAAAATGACGACAACCGCAGACAAGCTAACTGTAGAAGTTGGGCCAATAACGACCAAGTACGAAGTTCGAGGCTCAGGTCCGCCGATTCTCTACCTGCATGGCGCGTTCGGCTACTCGGAATGGCCTGGGTTCCTGAATGGTTTGACGGACAGCTTTACAGTCTACGCGCCGACCCATCCTGGGTTCGAGGGCGATAGCGACATCGACCACATTCATAATCTCCTGGAGCTCACGCTGTATCATGCCGACCTGATCGAGGCCCTTGGATTGGAGTCTCCCCACGTCGTCGGCCACTACTCCGGCGCGATGGTCGCCGCAGAAATGGCTGCCCTCCGAGCTGCCGATTTGGGCAAGCTGGTACTGGCCGCGCCGGCCGGATTCTGGCAGGACAACAACCCGGGTCGAGACTACAACACCACCCCAGCTTTCGACATCCGGCAGGCCCTGTTCGCCGATCCTGATTCCGACGCCGCTCTAAGCATGTACCCAGTGCCAAAGGACGATGAAGAGCTTGGATGGCAGGTCATCAACAGGAACCAGTCGCTCAGCACGGTCGGCAAATTCCTATGGCCAATACCTGACAAGGGGTTAGTACGACGCATCCACAGGATCAATCGTCCGACACTCGTCATCGTGGGAGACAACGACCAGATCGTGCCATCGTCTTATGCAGAGATTCTCACATCCCGCATATCTGAATCACGATCGCACACAATCGCCAATGCCGGGCACATGATGACCCATGAGCACCCCGAAGAATTCGCCAGGGTTGCTCTTGAGTTCCTTTCCGAATAGGACTTAGCTCGCTATCTCGGAACTACTGGCAGCGTAATATGGGACGGGTGCTCAGACGTGTGATACACGGTCTGTAGCGCCGGCACAAAAGTTACCTCTGCCCCTATCTCACCGCCAGTGTTGGTGTTTCGGTCGAATCTCGCGAAGTTCGAGCTAGATATTTCCACCCTGATCTGGTGGCCCTTCTTGAACAGGTTGGCCGTCGCCCAGAGGTCGATCGTGTACTCATATATCACGCCTGGCCTGATCGGCGAGGCTGGCTCCCGAACGTTCCTGTAGCGAGCCCTGATGATTCCGTCAGTAAGGTTACGAGCATATCCAGAGGGCTCTACGTCTACCAGCTTCGCAGTAAAGTCCGTGTCGGATGCGTTGGTTGAGGCGTACAACGTCACTGTGACAGGACCGGTAACTTCGACGTCTTCACCCAAAGGTGGTGTCGAGTACACGAGAACGTCCTGACGGCCCTCGACCCAGCGCTGGTCGAATGCGCCGTTGGCCTGGAATGCCGGGTCGCAGCACAGACCGCCGCCAACGGTAGGTACTGGCGTCAGCGGATTGTAGACATAGACATCTGGGGCTTCGTCACCTGGCTCTTCGGTGCTGAGGGCGCCGTCGCCATTGAGTGAGTTAGCCTCGCCCCGGCTGTGCAGGAAGAACTTGGTCTCTTCTGCTCGGGCCAGCGGCCACTCATCCTCGTATCGCCAGACGTTCTCACCCATGACAAAGATCCTGACTGGCTTGTCATCGGTGAAGCCGTTGTCTTCTCCCAGTAGAACGTAGTCGTAGTACCTGAGAATCTCACCCATCAGGTCGATGGCCGGCGCGGCGGCCCGAGTGCCGAAGTTATACTCACCTGACACTGATAGTGGCGAGCCTCCGTGAATCCAGGGCCCGATCGTCAGGCGCTGGCCGTTCCTGGCCAGGTCCGTCGCGCCCAGTTCCCGCATCCTCTCGTAGTTCTTGATGGTGCCGCCGAGGAAAATGTCATACCAACCACCGAAGTTGAAGGCCGGTATACCTATGTCGGCGTGCGACTCCTCGATGGAGACCTGTTTCCAGTAGTCGTCATACTCGGGGTGAGCAAGCCAGTCGTAGTAGTAGGGGGCGAGCCCTCCCTGTAGGTCCGGCAGGTCTTTCATCGGCAGGTGTTGGTACAGCCTGTTCAGGTCGTCCTTGGCGGCAATGAGACTGTTGGCGTCATCATCTCCAAGGTGCAATCTATTAGACAGATGGACCCAGTTGGCCGATGCGAGCGCACCTATGGCCCAGGAGAGGTTGAACCCTAATTCGAACGCACCACCCTGCCACGCCCAACCCTCATGGTAATCAGAAGCCGTAACACCTGGTGCGATTCCGGCCAGTGACGGAGCTCCGGACTTGGCAGCCAGCCACTGCGTCGCGCCAACATAGGAGACTCCAAACATGCCCACCTTGCCGCTGCTCCACGGCTGTGACGCCACCCATTCAACAGAGTCGTAGCCGTCATTGATCTCGTTGAAGAATGTGTAGAACTCGCCTTCAGATGAGTATCGACCGCGTACGTCCTGGACAACCACGCCGTATCCATAACTCGCAGCCCTGATTGCGTCCAGCGTTCCAGTCCGGTTGGACGGTGCCGTCTTGTCATAGGGAGTCCGCTGGAGCAGGGCTGGGACCTTACCCTCAACTTGCGGCCTGAACACGTCTGCGTAGGTGGTAACACCGTCCCTTAGCAATATCGGTACGTTGTAGTCGAAAGTTACCGAGTATGGTCCTGCCATGAGAAGCCTCCGCCCAGTCGCGACTTTGAATTCGATATGAAGTATCTACTCGGCGTGAATGTAGCACAGAGAGGCTAAGTGGGCAACGACACTGTTCCAACATTTCTCTCTGCCAAAGTGGGGCCTTTCCTCTGTCGTTTGGGGATGGCAAGCCACACCTTGCCTATCGTGCTAAAATCGCGCCAGTTTGAGTTTGGAGTTCGAATATGAGGACAGTCGATGAGATTAAGTCGATTGCGCTCGCCGAGATAGACCGGCGAGGAGACGAGTTAATCGGGATCACGAAGACGATTCTTGATAACCCAGAGCCAGGGTTCCGGGAGTTCAAGACGGCAAAGACCGTCGCCGAGGCGTTCCAACGACTGGAGATTCCTTACAAGGACGGCATTGGAATTACAGGGCTGCGGGGCGACCTTCATGGGGGGACGGACGGACCTACAGTGGCGGTCATGGGCGAGCTTGACTCGCTGAAGGTGCTAGGACATCCGCACGCAGACCCGGACACTTCGGCCGCCCATGCCTGCGGCCACCACTGCCAGATTGGAATGATGCTGGGAGTCGCGGCAGGACTACTTGCAGAGGGCGTGCTCGACTCCCTAACGGGTCACGTTGCACTGATGGCAGTTCCGGCTGAGGAGTACATCGAAGTCGAGTACCGGGACGACCTTAGACGTGAGGGCAAGCTCGAGTTCATCGGCGGAAAGCCCGAATTCATAAGACTTGGAGAGCTGGACGACGTGGACCTGGCGATGATGACCCACACGTCGAGCACAGACTCCGACAGCGGCACGATCGCGTTCGGTGGGACCAACAACGGAATGGTCGCCAAGAGAATTCGATTCCTGGGAAGAGCTTCCCACGCCGGCGGCGCTCCACATCTGGGAGTCAACGCCCTTAATGCGGCAATGATTGCCATGAGCGCAATTCACGCACAGAGGGAGACCTACCAGGATCCGGATACGGTTCGTATTCATCCGATTGTCACTCAGGGCGGTGTCGCAGTGAGCTCAGTGCCTGCCGACGTTCGCATGGAGACCTACGTCCGGGGAGCGCGAACGGAGGCCTTCCTCGACGCCTCCACTAAAGTTGACCGAGCGCTGCGCGCCGGGGCCATGGCTGTCGGAGGCTCAGTAGAGATAACTACACTGCCGGGATATCTTCCAATTCAGTCCGATGAGTCGATGCTTGAACTGTACGGCGCCAATGCCAGAACTCTCGTTGGAAGTGAAAGCGTCAGAAGGCTGGGGCACCGGACCGGCTCCACCGACATGGGTGACGTGTCACAGCTGATGCCGGTCATACATCCGTATGTCAACGCTGCGACGGGGAGCGGTCACGGCAACGACTACGTCGTGCAGGACTACGAACTGGGAGTGCTGACAGGGGCAAAAGCGATGACGATGACGGTCATAGACCTACTCACCCACGGAGCTGAGAACGCGCGAAGGATCGCAGGCGATTGCCGGCCGCCGTTGACTAAGCAAAGTTACCTAGAATTGATGCGCTCGATGGTGAAAGAGGGCACCCATACCGAGTAGACCACACGGAGGGCCAACATGCCCAATATAGATGATCTCAAGGCTAGCGCCCAGGCCGCTATCGACGATCGCGCCGAATGGCTGATGGATACCGCCCGGACGATACTCGACAATCCAGAACCTGGCTTCACCGAGTACAAGACCTCGCGTTTCGTGAGCGAGAAACTTAGCGAGCTTGGAATAAGCCACCAGTCTGGCATCGCGATAACGGGACTGAAGGGCATTGTGCAAGGCGGCAGGCCAGGGCCAACGGTCGCCGTAATTGGCGAACTCGACTCGCTACGAGTACTCGACCACCCCCACGTTGATCCCGACACAGGCGCAGCCCACGCATGTGGACATCACTGCCAGACTCCTATGATGCTGGGAGCTGCCGTAGGCCTGTTGGTGCCGGAAGTCCTCGAGTCGCTTGCTGGCAACATCGCCTTCATAGCAGTCCCAGCCGAGGAGTTTATCGACGTCGAGTTCCGCTGGGGACTGCACAAGGAAGGCCAATTAGGGTTGATGGCGGGCAAGCAGGAATTCATCAGGCTTGGCGCGTTCGATGACATCGACATGGCGATGATGGTGCATACTGCGTCTACTTCACAGGAGTCCACCAAGTTCTCAGTTGGCGGCACTTCCAACGGGCACGTGGTCAAGTACGTTCGCTTTATTGGGAAAGCCGCCCACGCCGGCAGTTCTCCTCACATGGGAGTGAACGCGCTGCAGGCGGCGATGGTCGCTCTGAATGCCCTCAACACCCAGCGAGAGACGCTTCGGAATGAGAACAACGTCAGGCTCCACGGCGTACTGACGAGGGGCGGGGCAGCGGTAAACTCGGTACCGGCAGACGTGCGATACGAGGGTCGAGTCCGGGGAAGGACCGCCGAGGCTATAGAAGACGCAAACGACAAGATGGACAGGTGCCTCCGCGCCGGCGCACTTACCATGGGAGGCAGTGTGGAGATCGTCACGATCCCCGGCTACCTTCCCATGAAGAACAATGACCCAATGACGGAGCTGTTCAAGCGCAACGCCGTGGAGATTGTCGGCGAAAACGAGGTGGCTGAGCATCCCGCAGACCGCAACCGCGGCGGCTCAACCGACATGGGCGACCTGAGCCAGCTGATGCCTGTGATTCATCCCTACACAACCGCCGCCCACGGAGCCGGACACAGCATCGACTACGTTGTCGACGACTATGTCCAGGCGGTGGTGAATCCCGCTAAGGCGATGGCAATGTCGGTCATCGACCTGCTCTACGACGACGCACAGGTAGCCAAGCATGTCGTTGATACGAGCCAGCCGACCATGACAACCCAACAGTATCTCGCCTTCCAGAATGCCCGATTGACTGAGGAGCTCTATGTCGGGGAATAATGCGGGTCCTGCCGTGGCACACTCGGTGTCTCTTGGAGGCTCGCCATTGAGTTTAGGGCGGCAATCCACGCCTGGACGTGTTTCCGTATAATTTATTGGGAGCGACACATTTTGCCACGTGGCAACAGCCCTTCCATGGAACACACCGAGTGTGGTGGAGCTGAGAATTCGCAAGTCGCCTCCGATTCTTGCATACATCTTTACTGGGTCGCGCAGTTGACGACTCTCAACAACACCGGAGCAACAGATGAATCTGGCTAGCATCAGAGACTTGAACGAGCAAGTTCAGGAGGAGTCCGCATTTCTCAACAACCTGATTGAAGAGATAAGAAAAGTGGTGGTCGGCCAGGATACGCTTGTCGAACGCGTGCTGATCGGTCTACTGGCCGACGGCCATATCCTGCTCGAAGGCGTTCCAGGTCTGGCAAAGACGCTTCTGGTTAACACAGTCTCCCAGGCTATCAACTCGCAGTTTTCGAGGCTGCAATTCACGCCCGATCTTCTGCCGGCCGATCTGATCGGTACCCAGATTTACAACCCAAGGACATCCGAATTCACGGTCCACAAGGGCCCGATCTTCGCTAACCTGGTCTTGGCCGACGAAATCAACCGCGCCCCCGCAAAAGTTCAGAGCGCGCTCCTGGAGGCCATGCAGGAGCGCCAGGTCACCATTGGCGACACGTCCTTTCCACTCGAATCGCTGTTCCTGGTCCTTGCAACTCAGAACCCGATTGAGCAGGAAGGCACCTATCCCCTGCCGGAGGCGCAGGTTGACAGGTTCATGCTGAAGGTGATCGTCGACTATCCCATCAGGTCAGAGGAAAGACTGATCATCGATAGGATGACCGGGGCTGATCTACCGGACATCGACCCGGTAGTCCTGCCCGAGCAGATTTTCAAGGCACGGGAAACGATCCGCTCCGTCTATGTCGATGAGAAGATCAAAGAGTATGTCCTGGACCTGGTAATGGCTACCCGTGATCCCAGCCAGGACGGCCTCAGGTATCTCAGGCCCTTGATCGCTTACGGAGCGTCGCCCAGGGCCAGCATCTACCTCGTAACCGCCGCCAGGGCACGTGCATTCCTCCAGGGACGAGGATACGTTTCACCTGAAGACATCAAACACATTGCCCCGGACGTGCTGAGGCACAGAGTAATCCCGACGTACGAAGCTGAGGCAGAGTCGATCTCATCGGCGAATATCGTCGACGACATACTGGACCTCGTCCGGGTACCCTGAGACACGCCGTTGCTCTCTCCTGACCTGATGGAACAGATCCGTCGGATTGAGATTACGGCCAAACACCTGGTCGTCGACGTGTTCGCGGGCGAGTACCAGTCGGTTTTCAAAGGGCGTGGGATGGAGTTCGAGGAAGTACGCCCTTACTTCCCGGGTGACGACGTGAGGCGCATCGACTGGAACGTCACAGCTCGTATGGCTTCACCGTTCATTCGCCACTACCAGGAAGAGCGGGAGCTTACAGTTATGCTGCTTGCCGATGCGAGCGGCTCTTCGGAGTTTGGCACGACCGGAGGATTCAAGCGCGAACTTGCGGCTGAGCTGGCAGCCGTGCTGTCTTTCGCTGCTACTACGAACAATGACCGGATCGGTCTGATGGTCTTCACTGACCAGTTGGAGCTTGTCGTCCCTCCCCGGAAGGGTCGCAGACACGTTCTGAGGATGGTCCGCGACCTGCTCGTTTTCCAGCCGGAGGGCACTGGGACCGACATCGGCATGGCGCTCAACTCGATGAACCTCATGCAGAAACAGCGATGCATTGTGTTTCTGATCTCTGACTTCATTGCCCCACTGGAGTCGTATCGCCGCGCGCTTGCAGCAACTTCCAGGAGGCACGACGTAGTTGCCATCGATCTTCACGATCCTGTTGAATGGGAGATACCCCAGATCGGAATCATCGCACTGGAAGATGCCGAAACTGGAGAGTTGGTGTGGGTTGATACGGACGATGAAGACTGGCGCAGCTCCTACGAAGAGCAGGTACGTGCGGACGAAGAGGCCAAGATCCAGATGATGAGATCTCTTGCGATTGATCGAATTGGTTTGGTCAACGGGCAGGAGTACGTCAGCGGGCTGAATGACTTCTTCAAACGCAGGGAGAAGCGGCTGGCAAGATGATCGGCTGGCCATGCAAGAGAAAGAGCTTGGGAGTCTCACTGCTAGGTTGCAGTCTAGCGCTTGCCGTCCTGCTGTCAGCTACGTGGGGGCTGCAGTCCGAAACGGCTTTCGCACAGATGGCCCCTGTTGGTATTGGACTGGAGGCTGATGCAGAGTCAGTAACCGTAGGAGATGTACTCACGCTGACGCTGAAGGTCAGCCATCCGATCGACCACCACGTGATCTTCCCTGATGTGCCTCGTGAATGGGGCGAGTTCGAAGTACGAAAGACTACTCACCTCCCAACTGAGATCGGTGAGGACGAATCGCTGCTTTCTGCAATGACAATTGAAGCGGTCCTCTTCCAACCGGGAGTCCACTCTACCCCAGAGCTATCGGTTGCGATCAGACGACCCAACGGCAGCGTGATCAACCGTCCGGTGCGACCAATAGAGATCGAGGTCGCATCGGTCCTCGCATCTGGCGCGAACGAGTTGAAAGACATCCGGCCACAGGCTGAAGTGCCCTTCCCTGCAACGTGGCCGTGGATGTTCGGTGGGTTTACCAGCGCGGCGGCTTTGATCCTGCTTGGCGTCTATTTCTGGCGGAGGATGCTGTCCGAGGCAGCCGTTCAGACCCAGCAAGTCCTCACTCCCCTTGAGCATGCCCTGGCGACACTGGATAGCATCGAACGGCAGGACCTGCCGAGGCAGGGTCGCTACCTGGAACACTATGCACTTGTCGCCGAATGTCTCAGGACTTACCTGTTCGGCCAATTCCGGATTCCTGCACCCGAGCTTACTTCCGAGCAATCGATTTCGGTGCTCGATCGCAGACCTGTTCCACCCAGCGATGTGAGGGCTCTTGGCGATGTCCTTGGCGAGGCTGACCTCGTGAAGTTCGCACGCCTTTCTCCGGAGTTGAGTGACGCTCGGGCGGCAGTTGCAACCGCAAGAAGAGTGCTGAACGGCCTCACCGACGCACCGTCACGCTTCCGGCCATCCAGCGGCTACACGTCTGGCAGGTACACACGTTGAACCTCGAGTTCGCCACCCCATCATTGCTTCTCCTGCTGCCCGTGGTGCTTGCACTGGCCCTTATTCCCCTGTTTGCCCGGGGTTGGAACAGGCCCGCTGGAATCCGGTTCGGTAACACACTCGCAGTTCGTCGGTCCACGAGAAGCTGGAAGTTGACTCTCCGTCCTTACGTTTCGGCACTTGCCTGGATAGCCCTCGCACTGCTGGTCATAGGGGCAGCTCGACCTCAGTCGACCGAGGCGCGTGAGGTCATAAGTGGGGAAGGTGTCGACATTGCTCTCGCTCTCGACATCTCTGGCTCGATGGCAGCGTTCGACTTCATGCCTGCCAGCAGGCTGGAAGCGGCCAAGCAGGTTATCGCTGAGTTCATCGAACAGCGGACATACGACAGGGTAGGACTTGTGGTCTTTGCCACCGATGCGTTCATCCACAGTCCCCCGACAATTGACCACGAAGCGCTGACCTTCCTGCTGGATGATGTGGAGCTTGCCGCCAAGTTGGGGTTGGAGGACGGCACCGCAATTGGGATGGGCCTGGCAACCGCAGCCAACATGCTCAAGGACTCTGAGGCCGAGAGCAGGGTGATCGTGCTGCTCACCGACGGCGTCAACAACAAGGGCGAAATCGATCCTCTCACCGCGGCTGCAGCGGCCGAGACTCTTGGCATCCGCGTATACACAATTGGCATGGGGGCGCCGGGCGGATCGTCACGCTCGCAGGGATTTGCAGGCGGCAGTCTGGGATTCCGACGCTTTAACCTCGATGAGGACATGCTCAGAGAGATCGCTGAAAGTACTAACGGGCAGTACTTCCTCGCCACCGATTCTGACGGCCTGCGTAGCATCTACGAAGAGATCAACACGCTGGAGAAGTCAGAGGTCGAAGTTGCGGTCTACACCCAGCACGAAGAGCTGGCTGGCTGGCTGCTAATTCCAGGGGCTGCACTGCTCCTGTTGGAGATACTGCTCCTCGGCACGATCCTGAGGTCCTCTCCATGACGTTTGGCAATCCACAACTTCTGTTGCTCCTTGCTGTTGTCCCCGTCGCGGCCGGATTAGTTGGATGGGCCTACTTTGCACGCAAGAGGGCGTTGTCCCGGTTTGGAGATCCTGTACTCGTCAGGAGACTGATTGGAAGTGTGAACACCCCATGGCAGATCGCCAGGAGTGTTCTGATGATCGCCGTAATTGCCCTCGTCGTGCTGGCAGCAGCACGGCCACAGTGGGGCGAGACGGAACAGATAGTAGAGCGCCATGGAGTGCAACTGATGGTTGCGCTGGACATTTCCAGGTCGATGCTGGCGGAGGATGTCCGGCCTGATCGTCTCTCACGCGCGAAGTTGGAAGCGGCAGACCTTCTCGAAAGACTGCACGGGGACGAGGTTGGACTCGTCCTCTTTTCTGGGGCGGCCTTTATCCAATTTCCGTTGACCTTTGACTACGCGACGGCTCGGACGTTTCTGGACAGAGCCGACACTGAAATGATCGCTCGCCAGGGCACAGTTATCGACAAGGCGATAAGCGTGTCAATGGTGGGTCTCAACAACGACAGGGTGGGCCACAAAGCAATAGTCATCATCAGCGATGGAGAAGATGACCGGCAGGAATCCGACTATTTACGCGCCGCGAATCGGGCGGCGGATGCTGGACTAACAGTCTTCACGGTAGGTGTTGGCACAACCGATGGTGAGCCCATACCGGTCAAAGACAACTGGGGCAATCTCGTCGGCTATCAGGAAGACGGTGACGGCAATATGGTGCTGTCCAGGATCAACGAGGACGTGCTCAAGAGTGTGGCTGAAGCCGGGGGCGGCAGATATGTGCTGGCAGGCGGCTCGACCAGCGCGGCGGCCGTGATTGCCGAAGAACTCGATAGACTCGATAAGACCGTGGTCGAAAGTGAGATCACAAGTGCGAGGATCGAGAGATTTCAGTGGTTCGCCATCGGCGCGATTGCGCTTCTCGCCGCCTCTCTACTGATCCCCAGTAGGAGGAGAAGCTCCCCAGTAAGAGCCCCATCAGGCACTTCTCGATGAAACTCCGACTCTACATTCCGTGGTTTGCCACGCTAGTGCTCACGCTGTTGATTACTGGGTGTGGCGTGCCCTCCCTGATCGGCGGCGGTGACGGTCCGGAGGCGGTGGACGTAGGCAACAAGGCATTCTCCGCAGGAATGTATGATACCGCGCTTAACGCCTACGAGATCGCACAGGAATCGATGCCAGGGCGCGAAGAGCCTTCGTACAACACTGCCAACACGCTGTACAGGCAGCAGAGATACCGGGAGGCAGTGGACACCTACGACCAGGTGTTGGCCGGACAGGACATGGACCTGTCTGACTGGACGACTTTCAACACTGGAAATGCACTGTACGAGGCTGGCGACCACGAACAGGCAATCGAAATGTACAAGCAGGCGCTCCGGATCAATCCCGACAACTACGATGCGAAGCACAACCTTGAACTTGCGCTGGCGCATCTGCCCCAGCCGCAGCAACAGGATGAGGCTAACAACCCTTCACAGGAGCAGCCAACGCCTGAACCCCAGCAGCAGGACAATCAACAGCAGGACGATCAGCAACTGCCGGAGCAGGACAGCGAGGGTGAGGAACAGGAAGGAGAGGGAGAACCCGAGGGTGAGCCGCAGGCGGGCGAACCTGAAGGCGAGCCCACAGAGTCCGAAGACGAACCTTCCGAACCTGGCACAGGCGACCAGGAACTGGAACCGATCATCCCTCCTACAGGCCTAACCGAGGACCAGGCTCGGCGCCTGCTCGAAATGGTCGGAGAGAACGCCGAGCCGCTCAGGAACGCCATTCAGATGTTGCAGTCCTTCCCGGGCACGCCTCCGGCACAGGACTGGTAGGTCCAGTGAGTACGGTGAACAAGGTCAGTCTTTCTATTGCGGCGGCTGTAGTGCTGCTTCTGCTGGGACTGGCCACCACACCGGCACATGCCCAGACGCCAAGTGTAACGGCTTCCGTGGACCGGACTGACCTGACGCTGACCGACGTACTTACACTGATCCTGCGAATCGAAGGCGTAACCAATGTTCATCCTCTACCGCAGGCCCCGGTTATCAGCGGCCTCATCCTGGTTGGCAGCGAAAGGAGGAGCTACCAGGCATTCGTACAGGGGGCCCTGTCAGCTCACTTCGAGTTCATCTTCAAGTACCAGCCATTGCGAACCGGCTCGATTGATATCGACCCAATCAACGTGATTCTCGACAACACCGTTCATATTACGGACCCAATCACGGTCAATGTGACAGGAGGGGCTGGAGCAACGCAATCGTCGCCTGGGCCACCGCCGCAACCGACAAGTCTCGTAGGTCAGGACTTCTTTGCAGAGTCAGAAGTGGATGATGACACGCCCTACATAGGTCAGCAGATCACGTACACTTTGAGGTTCTACTCGGCAAACCCTTTTGCCAGACCGATATACGACGCACCGGACTTCGCGGGCTTCTGGAATCCTGGCAGGTCCAGCGAAGAAGAGAGCCTCGCAAACGTAGCAGGCCGAAGCTACACGGTTACTGAAGCGAACACGGTCTTGTTCCCTACCCTAGCCGGAGACCTTACGATCGAGCCCACAAACGTCACAGTCAGGGGCGGACTTCTGGGATCTAGCGTTACCCAGTATCCGACCAGACAGATCAATCTCAGCGTCAGGCCGCTGCCGCCCGGCGAGCCCGACGCCTTCACCGGAGCAGTCGGCATATACAGCATCGCGGCCGAAGTGGACAGCAACACGGTCGACATCGGAAATCCGGTGACACTCACGGTAACGGTAACGGGAGAAGGGAACATGGAGTCCCTTCCGGCTCCAGAGTGGCCCGAGATTCCCGGCTGGCGTGCGTTCGACAACGACGCTCCGTACAAGATGTCGATTATCGACGGGAAAGTGCAGGGGTCGAGAGAGTTCGAGAGGGTGCTTATTCCCAGCGCCTCCGGCAGCCATGAGTTTCCGCCTATAGAGTACTCCTACTTCGATCCCAGCGATGAAGAGTACGTTACCCTCACAAGCCGTTCGTTTAGCGTGGAAGTGCTTCCAGACCCAGGCTCTCCAGAGGCCGATCCCCTGGCAACTTCAGAAGAAACTGAAGATGCGGAGGCGCAAGATATCAGGTATATCAAGCCGGTCCCGGATTCCATTGCCCGCCCAACAAGTCCACTCACAGCCAGCAGCGTGTTCTGGCTGCTGTGGCTCACGCCACTGGCAGGAGTATTGGCTGTCACCACCTTGGTGATGTACAAGAGGCGTCCCGATCCGGTCAGTTCATCTCGCGACCTCAGCGCAGCCTCGCAGGCCGCCCTGGCCAAGCTTGCGGCGATCGAGCCCGGATCATCCACGGCAGATGCCGCCAGCATGGCGCTGCACGGCTACCTGGACGTTAGACTGGAACGCCCCACTTCGGGAATGTCTGCCACCGAGATCGCTGATTCACTCGGTCAGATCGGCGCGAGTGCGGCAACCTCTGAGCGTCTGGTGGAGCTGATGGGAAGAATCGCAGAGATGCGATTCTCCAGCCGAGAAGTCGAAGGTACTGAAGAGGTGGCGCGTGACGTGCAGGCCATCGTGCGATCGCTGGATGAGGAGTTGTCGGCGTGAGGGCAGTAACCTTGCTCGTGCTTACTATCGTAGGCGCGTTTACTCTTGTCGAATCAGTAGCGGCGGACGACTCGCTGGACATTGAGGCATTTCGAAGTGCGAACCTCCTGTACGAGTCCGGGAACTACGAAGAAGCCGCACGCAGCTACGAACATCTCTCGAGACTCGGCTATCAGGACGCGACCCTCTACTACAACCTTGGCAATTCCTACTACCGGATGGATGACAAGGGACGCGCGCTGCTCAACTATCTGCGGGCAAAGAGACTTGCTCCACTGGACGAAGACATAGACGCCAACCTTTCTCTTGTAAGGGGAAGCGTCTCCGACCCGGGGGCGGCCCAGGAAAGGCCAGTGCCCGCACTTGGACAGTTCGCCAACTGGCTGCCCTGGGTGTCGCTGAATGCAGCAACACTGATCGCTCTGCTCTGCTGGCTGGTCATCTGGGCGGTAGTCCTGACGCTCGTCTGGAATCGCAATGTACCCTACTCGCTTACCCTCAGGCGTGTTGCAGTTGTCGCAGGGTTCGGACTACTCCTATTTGGCGTACTCGCGGTAGGCAACCAGGTCAGTCGCAATTACTGGACCGAAACGGGAGTCATCATCGCCCAGTCCACAGACGTACTGGAAGCTCCCAACGCCAGGGCCCGGACAGAGATCAACTTGGACAAAGGGCGAGAAGTCGCTGTCATCGAAACGAGGGCCGGCTGGACCAGGGTAAGGCTACCCAGGACCGAGTTGGAGGGGTGGGTGCTCAGTTCGGATGTCGAGAGGGTCCTGCTAGAAGACTTGTAACGCGGTCCGTCACAGGTCCTGACCTCATGCGATCTAACGCGGATTCACGCGATTAGCATCCGGCTGACCCCAATCTAGTACGAATATAAAACTTAGCCTGAAATATGCTTTGTTTCGCGCACAGCGCGGAGTAGAATGCGACTGACTTTCATGGCTAACCTACCTCATCTGCGACCTCGCAACACCAAGCTTCCCCCAACCCTCGATGCGTTCAGGCACCGCGGATTCCGACTTTTGTGGCCGGCCAACTTCTTCTCATATATCTCGCGTTGGATGCAGATGACTCTCATGGTGTGGCTGGTCCTTGAACTGACTGGCTCTCCATTCCTTGTGGCCCTTGTCGGATTCTTCGGAATGATTCCCTTGCTCCTTTTCGGAGCAATTGGGGGGGTGCTGGCCGACAGGGCTGACCGTCGCAAGTTGATCATGCTCACGCAGCTCCTTAATCTTGCGGCCTCAGCGGCAATGCTCTTCCTGCTGGTCACTGGATCGGAAGAGTACTGGCACAGTTACATAGTGGTATTGGCCAGCGGACTAGGCTGGGCATTCGATATGCCGGCTCGGCGCTCGATAGTGCTGGATGTCACTGGGCGCGCTGGCGTGACAAATGCCATGGCGCTTGACTCGGTTGGCATGCACGCGAGCAGGATGATCGGTCCTGCACTGGCGGGGATACTGATACAGGTCGTGGGGCTGATAGGGGGTTACGTCGTCATCATCGCGCTGTATCTGGTGGCCCTCGTCTTCCTGACGGCGTTGAAATTGCCCCCAAGAGAGATTGTGCAGGCAACCCACAGCGTCGCGAGAAACCTGCTTGAGGGGTTCCTCTACGTAAGAAGCAACCGGATCATACTGGCCACCGTCGTAGTGACAGTGCTGATGAACCTTTTGCTCTTCCCATACATGCAGATGGTGCCCGTTATAGCTAGAGAGACCCTAAACGTCGGGGCGGGCCTTATGGGCCTCCTGATGGGAGCTGATGGGCTGGGAGCAATCATTGGATCGATTGCGATCGCCTCCTTTGGGCAGCTCAGGTACCACGGACGGGTCTATCTTGGCGGATCGCTGATTGGGCTTGTACTGGTACTTGCCTTTGCTGCATCCCAGTGGTTCGCAGTCTCACTCCCAGTGCTGATTCTGCTGGGACTTGGAACAGCGGGGTTCGGCACCATGCAGTCGACGATCATCGTAATCTCGGCGTCTGATGACATGCGCGGGCGAGCGCTGGGAGTGATTTCACTGGCGATAGGGGCAGGACCGATAGGGGCGCTGCTCATCGGCGCTGTTGCAGAGACGACTTCGCCAGCCACGGGAATCACGATCTTCGCGATACTTGGGATAATTTCGCTCAGCCTCGTTGCGCTGCTGATGCCCGAACTCCGGGCTCCGATGCGACAACAGCCCCCTGAGAGCGGTAACTCAACCCAGGCTCAAGTCAGTCCAGACGAGTCGCGGGCAGTACCAGCGGACTCACGCGCCGAAAGAGGCTCGAAACCTGTGTAGGGTTACCTCAGGTTCGATGGGTGCTACCGGGAGGTACTCCTCCTCCTCAATCTTGGCAACGATGAACCACGGCCCATCCTCACGCATCGCCTGAAGAAGCGTTGCTTCCAACTCCTCCTCGTCCGCCACTGTAGCTGTCTTTTCAATCCCACAGGATCTGGCCACCCTCTCGAGGTCGGTCCCAAATGCCGTGTGGCTTGCCTGGTACCCTGTCTGCCCCCACTGCTCGTTGTCCCACACAACCACTATTAGGTTGGCTGGATTTTCCCGCCCGATGGTGGCAATCGTCCCCATGTTCATAAGGAGCGAGCCATCTCCGTCCAGGGACAGCACCTTCTCATCCGTCGAGAGTGCCATGCCTAGCGCAATGGATGAGCACAGCCCCATGGAGCCATAGGTGTAGAAGTTGCGGTCCCTGTGCCCGGCGTGCCAGAGTTCGTCGGTCGTGGGACCGAGATTTGCAACGACGGCCATATCCCCCACGAGGTCCTTTACTCTCTTGGTGGCAGAAAATCTGTGCAAGCTACTCTCCCGGGAGCGGTGTGGTGCAGGCAATCTGACTCATTCGAACATTTGGTGACTGATCATCCCAGGCTAGGCGAGCTTCCCACCATGGAGCAGGGGTGTCATGCAAAGGGCGAGGGGCTGCCTCGATGCGTAGCAGAGCTTGAGAGCCCCGGAAACTCGTAGATCGAGCCGGTCATCAGTGTCGAGCGTATAGTACGGGATGCCAAGCGTATCCAGGATCGGCCTCGTCGACCGTCCCATGGCAACCTGCGCAATGTTGAACTCACCCACCTCGCCACGCAGATTAATGAACATCGGCAATGGCACCCTCGCGGGGAGACACAGGCTGGCAAGCGCGTTGACGCAGTTGCCAAATCCGCTTGACTGCATGAATACTGCGGCATTTCGACCCGTGGCATACGCACCGGTCGCGATTCCGATGGCCTCTTCCTCGCGAGTCGCAGAAACGACGTGGAAGAAGCCGTCCTCTTCCATCAGCCTGGTTACCTGGTGGATGCTGATGTCCGGCACGTAGGCAATGAGCGACACGTCGGAGTCTTTCAGACAGTTCACAATCGTTTCAGCCCAGTTCATAGATCAGATCCCCATCACGTGGTAGCCGGTATCCACATGGATTACCTCGCCGGTGATTCCCGTCGACATGTCCGAGCACAGGAACAACGCCGTATTGGCTACTTCCTCGTGAGTTATGTTCCTTCCCATGGGGGAGCGATCGGAGTGGGCTCTCTTCATGTCCCGATATCCGCTGATGACCCTGGAGGAAAGGGTGTCGACAGGGCCTGCGCTGATTGCGTTGATTCGGATGTTGTCCCGACCTAAGTCCCACGCTAGCTGACGCACCTCGTTTTCCAGCGCAGCCTTCGCTGTGCCCATCACGTTGTAGCCAGGGAAGACCCTGCTAGAGGCCTGAAACGTCATGGTGATTATGCTGCCACCGTTCTCCATTAGCGGGACAGCCTGCCGGGCGACCGACACAAGCGAGTATGCGCTAATGTCGAGCGCCATGCGAAAACCCTCGCGGGGCGTGTCGATGAAAGGGCCACCCAGGTCTTCCCTGTTTGCAAACGCCACAGAGTGGACAATAATGTCGAGGCCACCCATTTCCGCTCGGGCGGTCTCGAATGCGTTCTCCAATGATGCGTCGTCGCTGACATCGCATGCGATGAGTGGCGCGCCCGACGACAGGCCGGATGCTAGACGCTCGACCCCCGGCCTTATCCGGTCGTTCAGGTATGAGAGCGCAACACGTGCGCCCGCCTGATCAAGCGCGCTCGCTATGTGCCAGGCAATGCTGCGCTGGTTCGCAACGCCGAAAACGAAGGCGTTCTTTCCTTCCAGATCAATGGCGTACAAACGGGACCTCCGTAGTGACTCGGGCATTCATGCCGAATGGCATTTTACGCAGGCCACATGGCTGGGACAAGGTTAGCTGACTGTGACGTCCGCAGCGAACCCTTCGATCTCTATATCGACTCGGTTATTTGCCGTGGAGTAGTCCAGGGACTCGTGCAGGCCATCGTAAGTTTCCAGGAACCGGTCTGAGTCGATCCGAGTGGAACTCAGCAGTATCTCGTTCTCGATCCGCGCCGCGACTCCTTCGGGAACGACTATCTCCACATTGGCTGCTCCGGCTGCGATCTCTACGCTTGTCCTATCAGCATCGACGGGAAGCATTATCCTTATGTCAGTCGCTCCAGCCCCGACCACGACCCTACGTACGTTCAGGTCTTGTAGGTCAAGGTCCAGGTCAGCTGCGCCGGCGTTAATCTCAAGTTCGAGTGCCACCTCCGGTGAGATCATCAGGTGCCAATCCACAAGGCCGCCTACGTTAAGTCCAGGATTGAAAACGTCTAAGTCGGCACCCTGAACGTCCCATGCCTTCCCATCATCAGTAATTGTGACGTCAATACCCGGGCCACCCGCTGAGAGGTAGAGTTCGGTCACCATGCCCGACTGGTCGCGAATCACTTCCGCCGGCCGACTGCCGAAGTCAGCAGCCAAAAGTGACGGACTGGAGGACTCGTCAGAAGAACCTGAAGACAACTCAACGCTGCCACCTGCGAATCCCATGCCTAGGCGCAGGATCTCCGCATCGCCCATAGGCTCCACGAACGTGACGTGTACAGGCCCACCGGACCGGTTCTCCGGCATCGTCACCAAGGCCGCTGCGACCGCACCAAACACGATCAGCGCAGCCACTCCGATCCCCAGCAAAGGTGCGCGAGGAGCAAGGAGCATTTTCACTCCGACCAGCACCAGCAGCACGGGCCAGTAATCTACCAGCTCCCACCAAATTGCGAAGGGAAGAATTCCAACCGTGTTAAGTAGGAGTACCGTTCCGAGTGCTGCCAGAAGTACCCCAACAAGGGAGAACCCGCGACGCACTGCTTCCGAGCGTGAGGACGCCATGACGTCAGCGCCGGATCGACGGAATCAGAATTGTCAGACCCAACGCCACTATGGCCACAGGCCAGACGATGTCCCAGCGTATCGAACCGAACACTCCCAGGTTGTTTAGTAGAAAGATTGCTCCGAAACCAATCAATCCTAACGCCAGGATGGTTCTGGTAGTCTGCCTTCTGGTGCCGCGTGGTTCGGAGTCTGGCTCGTCGAGGACATCCGACGTATCGACTGCGGTGTCGTCGTCAAACGCCGACTTTGCCTCAACTCGCCGCCCATCAGGTGTAACGATGGCCAGGACGACGTAGACGAGCAGACCGATCCCGCCTGTTCCAATCGCCAGCAGCACCCATCCCACACGCACGAGCACGGGGTCGATATCGAAGTACTCAGCCAGCCCTCCTGCCACGCCGAACATGAATCGGTCATCGCGACTCTTATACAGTCTGTGGGCCTGTTGAACCATCCGAATCCTCCCCTGCTACAGCGCCTGCCAGTACCTCCGGCCCTCCACTCGTACCAATCTTCCGAATCCAGGTGTAGGGAAGTGTCCCGATACCACCAGCGAGTGATCTCTTTCCATTCTATCAAACAGCTCAGCCCTACTAGCTCGGGACAGCTTGGCATTGGTGTCCGCTCGCGGACTCCAGTCGGTATGGTGTGCCTGGACCGGTACGTGTGCAGCGTCTCCCAGCACGACGGCGCTCTCGCCGGCGGAGCTTATCAGCACGCTCGTGTGTCCGGGGGTATGGCCCGGGGTCGGCAGCGCGGTGAGGTGGTCGGCAATCGACTGCTCCCCTTCGATCAGGTCGAGAAGTCCCGCGTCCATTAGCGACATCACCTTCTCTCGCACGTAGGCAAACATGCTCATGCCCGCACGTCGTGTGAACGTGTCCCAGTCAGCCTTGGGAACGAGGTAGCGCGCATTGGGGAAGTACGGCACCACCTCCCCGTCGACGTTCACCGTGTTCCAGCCGACATGGTCGCGATGCAGGTGCGAAATTACGACGGTGTCTACGTCTTCTTTAGCGATGCCCTTGGACTCCATGTCCGCGGCCAAGAGGCCCCACTCTGAGTTATCGAATGGATGGTCACCCTCTCCAAGACCTGTGTCGATGAGACACGTGTGATCACCGAGATTCACCACGAAAGACCCAACATTCATCCTGATAAGTTCGCCGTCGGTTAGCTGGTCGCGGTAGGGATCCCACTCGGACGGCTCGATCGACGGGAAGAACTCTGACGTTTGGAAGTGGATGTGCCCGTCAGTGACCGACGTGATGCTCGCGTCGCCAACTCGAATCGTGTGCTCTGCCACAGAACGGCTCCCTATCTCACCGGTGCTTAGTGATAGCTCGGAAGCACGTCACTTCCGAGCGCATGGAGCTGGTCCATCATCATCTCCGGAGGACACGCGGGCCGAGCCACGAACTTGTCAGCACCGGCGTCGATGTACTCGTCGATCAATGCTTTCATCCTGTCGGCAGTGCCGAATGCGGAGAAGCCATCGTAGTCGACGTCGGTCCTTCGACGCAGCATGTACGGCTCAGCGATGCGTCGTGCCTCTTCGTACGTATCTGCGATGCAGTAGCTGAATAGCGCGCCGTAGTGATCGTCCTCGATCTCGTTGCCAAACTCAGGAGCCATAGACTTGATCTGCGAGACCCCTTCGCCGACCTCTTCGGGTGTAGCCTGCGACACCAGCCACCCGTCGCCGATCCTGGCCGTGCGCCTTATGGCGAACTCGCTGCGTCCCCCAATCCAGATCGGAGGAAGCTCTGCCTGAACAGGCTTGGGTTGGACGGTCACGTTGTGAAGGTTGAAGTACCGTCCCTCGAAGGAGACGTCGTCCTGCGACCACAGGAGTCGCATGACCTCGATTGCCTCATCAGTTCTCCCTCCACGCTGCCGCTTTGGGACCCCGCAGGCCTCATACTCGCGCTCGTCTCCGGTGCCCAGTCCAACCGCGGGAAGAGATCTACCTCCTGACAGGAAGTCGAGCGTCGCTACCTCTTTGGCAAGGACAGTCGGGTTTCTGAGGGGCAGCGCGATCACGTTCGTGCCGAACTTCAGCTTCTTCGTACGAGCCGCGATGAAAGACAGCGCAATCAACGGCTCCATGTTGATGACCTCTGAGACTATTCGGTCGCTGAGCCACAGCGAGTCCACGCCGAGCTCCTCGCAGGTGTCCGTGTACTCCCACAGGTGGTCCGGGTCTTCGGACGGAAACGGCCATCCGCCAAATCCAACGCCAATCTTGACTGACATCTGTTCCTCCTGGAGCTGCTGTCTTCGCTCACCCGAGGCACTTGCCAGAGTGTTTGACCCGGGGCTACAGGAACCTGGACGGGCTGAACGAAGCGAGGTGATCGTTTTGGTTGCCGTCAAGCATACCAGCGATGGCCTCACCTGTCGCGAGACACAGCAGTATGCCGTTCCTGAAGTGGCCTGATGCCAGGTACACGTTCTCGAACTCCGGCACGGGCCCAATGGTAGGCACCGCGTCGGCAGATCCTGGCCTGAGTCCTGCCAGGGCCCAGTTGAGATCAGCGTCGACCAGAGAAGGCACCAGCGCGGTCCCCAAACCCAGTATCGAGTGGATGTTGCCAGCCGTCACCCTGGAGTCGAACCCGACCTCCTCAACAGTGGCTCCCACAATAAGTGAGCCATCATTGCGAGGAACGAGGAGCCCCCACGAGCCATGGACGACGCTGCTGATCCCACCCTGCCTCGGACGCAGGTTCAGGTTGACTCCCCTGACAGGCTTAACCATAGGTCGCCCGGCTGAGCTGGGGCTGTCGTCGCCGTACAGCCACCTGTCCATGAGTCCAGT
The DNA here is from genome assembly GCA_021295915.1 of Dehalococcoidia bacterium. NCBI lineage: Bacteria > Bacillati > Chloroflexota > Dehalococcoidia > Dehalococcoidia bacterium. The sequence goes on along the minus strand of JAGWBK010000008.1, from coordinate 6,113 downwards.
CCATGCCCCTGCAGCAAGCACCACGTTCCCGGCATGTACCGGCCCCTCGCTCGTGGACACACCGATGACGCTGCCGCCGTCGAGCAGCAGGCCTGTTACTTCGACCCCCTGGTTTATGGCGGCGCCGTGTCGTGCAGCCGCACTAGCCAGTGCATCTGAGAGGCGCTGGTTGTTCACTCGGCAGACTTCCGGCTCGTAGACAGCGCCCACGACCGCCGGATTGATCCAGGGCTCCATTTCGACCAGGTCGTCGGACTCCACCCACCTGGCATCGGTTCCCATGGCCGCAAGCTGCCATCTTAAGCCCTGCAACGAGATCACGTCGCCTTCATTCAGTGCCAGGACTAGCTCCCCGCACTCTTCCAGTTCGATGTCGATTCCGGACTCGTCTCTCAGGACCGGCGCGAATTCGTGGAACAGCTCGAGGCTTCTCCTGCCGAGTCGTGCATAGTCGTCATCACCGGGTGAGGGCGAGAGAACGCCTGAGGCCGCATTCGATGCTTCCAGACCTATCGCGCCCTTTTCGAGGAGCGTGCATGAGATCCCGCTGCGAGCCGCGAAGTACGCGATTGCCGTGCCTACGACTCCACCACCAACTACAACCACGTCGTTGGGCGCGTTCACTGTGCAGAAACTCCAAGCAGATCATCTGCAAGCTCATTGAAGTCGCTTACGACGATGTCAGGCACGTACTGCTCAGTGTCCTCGTACGGGAGTCCGTAGCGATTCACGTAGGCACCCCGGTAGCCGCTGACTCTCGCGCCCATGATGTCGAAAGAGTGTGCAGCGACCATCATGATCTCTCCCGGCTCGGAATTCAGGATCCGGGCAGCCGCCCGGTATACGCCAGGATGCGGCTTGAACGCCCCAGCCTCCTCCACGGAGATGATCTCGTCGAAATCAAACTCGATGCGATTTCGGGCCAGGTGCTCAAGATAGTCTGGCTCACCGTTGGAAAGGGCTACCAGTCGGAACTTGTCGGCAAGTCGATTCAGGCCATCAAGGGAGTCCGGGTATGGACTCAGCTCCTGCCACACTGACATGAACTCCACAACTTGTTCGGACTCGAACCCGATCCCGTTTGCCCGCAGAGCGTAAACAAGCGAGCGCCGGCATGTCTCTAGGTAGCCGCTGTGGCCGAGCATCAGCATCGAGTCCTGGAACTGCTCGATTCGCTGCCTTGCTCGCCACTGCGGGTAGAACTCCGCTCCGGTCAGTTCGGAGCCTAGCTCCTTGAGGAACTTTCCGGTCGGCCCTTCGAGGCTGCCCGTAAGGTCCAACACGGTTCCAAAAACGTCGAAAGTAAGTGTCGTGACTCTGTCCAGCGCACTAGCTGCGGGGCCGGAGCCGCTCTGTGCAGTCTCATTAGACCTCATGGAATCTCCATGCCCGGAAGGCGTAGTAGAAGCCGCCCGTTGCCGTGCTGCCAATTGCAGACCACATTATCCTGGCCATGTTTGGGGGAGAACGAAAGTCGCCGTAGGCTACCAGCCTCTCGTTCCGTACGCCCTCTGGGTAGAAGACTTCACCCCACCACACGCCTATCCAGGCGCCGATCATTGCTCCGGCGAATACTATGGCAAGGGTCTTCCCAAACGTCACCCAGTCAGTCTCCGGCTTAAAGTACGAGATCGTCCCCGATATGCTGCACCCGATGGCAATTGCAGTCACCAGGAGCCACAGGGGCATTGCGAAAAGGCCTCCGGGGGCGACAATGGCAGCGGTTATCAGCCCAGCCATCCCCAGCATAATGCCGAACAGCAGCCCCAATCCGGCGCGCACCGAAACGGCTATCACGTATTCTACTGATATTTCCTGCAGACCCATCGACTCTCCCCGACCCTTGCCACTGAGCTTTCCGAGATGCAACCGCGGCTAACCTGGATTGCTCAACAGGTACTGCACGCTGCAATGCGTAATTATAGCAACGCGCTCCCTGGGGGACATAACCAAAGATGGGATTGGCCCGATGTCCTCTCAGGCCAATCCCATCCTGTCCAGTTATTCTGGTATGTCGCCAGGGTCTTTTCGTTTTCGCCTCGTCGTCGATTCTCTCGTTCGCCCTGAGCTTGTCGAAGGGCCGTCCCGTCATGGTTCGACAGGGCTCTCGCGAGCTGGACGAACGGCTCACCACGAACGGACTACTTCAGAGACACCGGACAATGAAAATGCCTTGGTCTTACGCCCTTACTAGTCGTCAGACTGGGCAACTGCCACTCGTCCCACGCCCATGGCCTCGGCGGTGGCTATCACGTGGTCCCTCTGCTCGGCAGTGAGAGGCTGTGTCGGCAGCCTCGGGTCTCCAACGTCGATACCGAGCCTGTAGCTGAGCAGGGCCTTTATGACAGCGTGCATACCGAACTGCCTGACCAGCATCGTGAGCCTGGTTGCCCTCTTCTGAGCTTCTTCCGCACGCGCCAGATCACCGGAACTGTACGCCCGCCAGATCTCTACCCAAAGCTCGGGAGCAATGTTCGGCGGTCCATCGACACAACCGCTCGCCCCGATTGTCAGGGCAGGAAGCATCAGCGCGCTGCTGCCGATCAGGCAGCCGAGTCCCATGTCCACCCAGTTGTACACATTCGTGAAGTTGACCGACGAGTGCTTGAGACCCTTGAGCTGGGGCACGCCATCCTGGATTTTCGCCATCAGTTCGGGCGTGATCTCCACCCCTGTCGACTGCGGCAGGTTGTAGACGAAGAGCGGGACGTCGGCAGCGGCAGCCACCGTCCGGTAGTGCTCGACGATGTTTTCGTCCGTCTGCCTGTAGAAGAACGGCGGTACACAGCAGATCGCCTCGACCCCGGCCGCAGCCGCGTTTTCCGCCAGGCGCGCTGCCCTCAGCGTGGTCGCAGCCCCGACGTGCATGATGTTCTTGATCCTGCCTCGGTTCTGGTCGGCGGCAGCCCGGGCAATCGCCATATTCTCTTCGTCGTCCAGCAGCACGCTCTCACCGGTGCCGCCTGCCACCCAGAATCCGTCCACACCAGCCTGGATGTTGAACTCCATTACTTCCCTGAACGCCGCTTCATTGAAGCGGCCGTCGGACCCCATGGGAGTCGCTATCGCCGGTAGTATGCCTTCAAAGTCAGCCATCAAATGCCTCCGTGAGTTTAACTAGTCCAATCTGACCTGTGCCCAATCGTATCCGAGGTAACCAACACGTGGCTAGTGCCCCCCACCAATCGAGCCTACAACACCCCCTTGACCCCCACCCCACTCCTCACTTATCCTTCCTACCAGAACATCCGTCCTATTCCAAATTCACCATTCCCAATTCCAAATTGACCCTCGCAACCATAATCCACGACAGAACCAACGACGGGACCTCCATCGTCGAGTTCCTCTTCGCCGTCATGCGCGACGAGCTCGACGACTTTAAACCTTGTCACAGGCTCGACGCCGCAAAGCTACTCGTCAAGTACGACCGTGATGAGGCTCGCAACTACATCCTCGATTACCCACCCGAACCGTCCCAACCAGGACTCGACTCCAGATCACCCGACGACACCTACTTCGAGCAGAAGCTAGCCAGGGCCATCCAGGAGTCCACCGACGACGGACGCACAGTATGCCGCTTCCTCATCAACGTCATGGACGGAGCCCTGAGCGCCTTCAAACCCCACCACCGCATCTCAGCAGCCAGAGAACTCCTATCCAGAGGCTTCGGCAAACACGCCACACAAAAGCCCCCTCTCCCAGCGGGAGAGGGCTGGGGTGAGAGCCTGCCCCGTACCCGATACGGGGGAGAAAACCAGGAACAACAACCTCCCGTAGGGGCTGGTTTGAAACCTGCCCCTACACGCTCCGATACCGGGACAGACAATACCCCCACCCAATTCACCCCTGAAGACGACGACTGGTCAGCCTTCATCGAACTAATCACACCAATCCTCGACGAAGACGACCGCATAAAGGCCGAACTCGCCAAACAGGACCCAGACCCCGACAACCCACCCTACAAGCGCGACCTCTCAGCCTACGACCAGGCATGGGAGAACTCCGAGAAGTGGTTCTACGAGTGGAAGAACTCCCTCGACCCCGAGGAGTACGAGGCAATCGTCGCTAGGGAACTCGGCGAATTCAACGCAATGATCGACACCAAGATCGAACGTCGAAAGCAGATCGCAGAGGAACGAGAACGCAGAGAGAAAGAAGAAGCCGAACAGCAGGCCCAGCAGGCCAAGGCCAGGGCGAAAGCTAAAGAGAAAGCAGACGCAGAATCCGCCGCGGCCAAAGAGGAAGAAGACCTCGGCCCTCCGCCAACCAAAGAAGAGCACGAGAGGTGGTCACCCACTCCGAGCATCCCGACATCATTCAGGCTGGTTAACTGCGGCCACCCCAAATGCAAGCTGCACGACGGCCCCGTCTACTATCCAGAGGACGACCGCAGCAGCCCTTACTACTGGAACGGCCAACAGCCACTCAACTTCCGCACCTACCCGTTCTGACCCCGTCGGGGTCACTAGATATCACCACACCTCCCACACCGAATACAGAGCCCAGCAACCCATGTAGGACACACGCAGACGGTCCGGCAGAGCTAAGTGCGCTTCAGTTATCTGCTAATCAGCGCCGAAGCCCCCTGCGTTTACGGCTGTCAGTTCGTGAAGATTCCATTCAGGCTGTACGCATAACCCGTCTCAAAGTGGACGTGGAAACGGCCTTTTAGGGTTGACGGACTCTCAGACCCTATGTTAAAAACGGACAAGTTTCCGTCTACGACTATTACGGTGTCGCATAAACACTATCGAGATACTAAGGAGGAATGGCGATTATGTGGCCTAAACTACCGGATAAGAGACTACTAATTGGTGTGGCGTTGGCCGCGATTCTCGCGCTTGCTCTCGCTTGCTCCTCCAGTGAGGAATCCACTCCCTCAGCACCCGCCGCTGCGCCGGCTCCTGCTGCTGCCCCGGCCGCCGCACCTGCTGCCGCACCCGCTGCGGCTCCCGCTGCTGCCCCGGCTGCCGCACCTGCTGCTGCCCCGGCTCCGGCACCCGCCGCTGCGCCTGCCGCGGCTCCTGCCGCCGCACCAGCGCCCGCAATGGCTGACTCGATGATGCCCAAGCCGACTGGCACACTGACCATCGCCGTTTCGGGTGTCAACTCGCCAAACGGGCTGCCTCGCTTCTG
>JAGWBK010000008.1:0-638 GCA_021295915.1 Dehalococcoidia bacterium | reverse complement strand
TCCACCGGTTCTCCAGGTTCTGGCAGACAGCCGCCATCGTGTCCAAGGACGTCTTCGACCAGTACGGCGTCGAAGGCACCCAGGATGTCTACGTCGGCGTCGGCGCCTTCATGGCCGAGGATGCCAACTACCTGGACTCATGGAAGCAGAACGAGGGCATCAGGCTAGTCGCCAACCCGGACTACTACGCTACCAAAGACGATAATGGCCCGTTCGTGGAAAAAATCAACTGGTTGGAAGTCCCTGAAGGTGCTTCCCGCCGCGCGATGCTTGAAGCCGAAGAGGCGCAGATCGCGCAGATTGCAACGAAGGACTTCCCTGAGCTGCAGTCCAAGGGCTTCGAACTCCAGAAGAAGGGTCTGTTCAACACGATCCGAGACATCTCCTGGGTCGGTAACTATTGGGAGTCCCACTCCGGCCTGACCGGTGAGGCTCTCGAGCGTGAGCGCGACATCAGCAAGCCCTGGATCGGCAACCCGTTCGAGAACGGCGACACCTATGACGAGAACACGCCGTCCATGCAGAATTCCATGAAGGTGCGCAACGCTTTCTCATGGGCAATCGAGCGTGAAGAGCTCGTCGAGAATCTTCTCGGCGGTCTCGGATTCGTAAACCACCAGGCATACCTGTCGTCCAAC
>JAGWBK010000007.1:87860-89859 GCA_021295915.1 Dehalococcoidia bacterium | reverse complement strand
GGGGAATCCGGGTTGACCACCGCTGATATGGTAGCATGAACACCGCGATTGCCAATCACTTTCACTCCCTTCTCTAAGACTTTTCCTAAAATGAAACACGTTGTTACCGGCGGATGCGGATTTATTGGTTCTCACCTCGTGGACAGGCTCGTGGAGCTTGGGCATGAGGTTCTTGTGGTCGACGATCTGTCCACGAGTGAAGGCCGGAGTGTCAATCCGGAGGCGACACTGATCGAGGGATCGGTGACTGACCTGGAGCTGCTGAAAACCGCAACCGAAGGCGCCGACTGCGTGTTCCATACTGCGGCCTGGGCACGGGTGCCGAGGTCGATCGACGATCCAGTCGGCACGCACGCGGTCAACGTGAACGGCACGCTGAACGTGCTGCAGGCGGCCCGGGAGAACGGCATCGGGAGGGTCGTGTACTCGTCATCGTCGAGTGTGTACGGGGAGCAGGACACGCACGTCATGCAGGAGGACATGGAGCCGAATCCTAAGTCGCCGTATGCGCTGCACAAGTACATCGGCGAGCAGTACGGGGCCATGTTCGCGCGGCTGTTCGGGATGAGCGTGGTGTCGTTGCGGTACTTCAATGTGTACGGTCCGGGTCAGACTACGACGGGCGCGTACGTGCTGGTCATCCCTAGATTCCTGAAGCTGCGGGACGAGGGCAGGCCGCTGACGATCTACGGAGACGGCGAGCAGACGAGGAGCTACACGCACGTGTCCGACGTGGTTCGGGCCAATTTGCTGGCGGCGAGCGAGGAGCTTCCCGTGGGCGAGAACGTGGTGCTGAACGTCGGGCCGAACGAAGAGACGTCGGTGAACGAGATCGCGGCGATGATCGGAGGCGAGGTGGAGCACATCATCCCAAATCCAAGGGGCGAGTTCGAGGAGCTGCGGAAGTCTTCGGACTGCTCGAGGGCAAAGTCCGTGCTTGGGTGGGAGCCGAGGATTTCGTTGGCGGATGGGATAAGGGATATCGTCCAAGAGTGAGTGAAAAGAACGGTCTACCAAACAGGTTTGTCCCTCCCTGGAACCTTCGTCGCAATTGACACTCCAAAATCAGCCCTGATATATTCAAGTGTGCGGTAGATGCGTTCAAATACAACAGCGCGACCTCGCGAGTCGCCTGCCGCGAAAGCACCACAACACAGCAATTGCCCACTGACCATAGAGGTAATTCAACGGCCCGCCAGACGAAGCTCCGGAGGGCCGTACTGTTTGAAGGCACGCCAAAGGCCGCGCGTGCGTTGAATGACTCCAGTCTGATGTAGCTGCGACGGGTGGCTATGTGCGCCACCCGCGCGTAGCGCGGCCAAGGCCAGCAGGGAGTGAGTGAATTGAAGAAGACAGATTTTGTAGTCCGGTTCGCCGGAGAAGGCGGCGCAGGCGTCGTGACGTCGGCTGAGGGCTTTGCCCAGGCCAACGCGCAGGTAGGGTACTACGTGCAAACGTTCTCGACGTTCCCATCCCAGATCAGGGGCGGTCCGGTCTGGACACAGACTCGCATCGCGACCGAGGAAGTTCTGAGCTCCGGTGACGAGTTGGACGTGTTGGTCGCGTTCGATGAGTATGCCTACGAGACTCACAAGGACGAGGTCTCCGACTCCGGGGTGATCATATTCAACTCCGAGGAAGTCGATCTCGAGCCAGACGGCAAGAGCTTTGGCATGCCATTCGACGAGCTGGCCCGCTCTACGGGCAACGCTCGGGCGGCGAACATGATCGTCATGGGCGCGCTCGCGTACCTGGTGAACATCAGGCAGGTGATCCTCGAGGACTTCGTGACCAAGCGGTTCACGCGCGGACGTCCGAACGACCAGCAGATCATCGAGTCGAACCATCAGGCGCTCGCACTCGGCCGCGCAGAGGCAGAGAAGAGCGGGTTCAGTCTCGGAGAACTGACAGACCCGATTCCTCCCGGAATAGACCAGATACTTATCAACGGCAACCAGGCGCTGGCCGTAGGTGCGATGGCGGCCGGGCTCGACGTCTA
>JAGWBK010000007.1:40297-87853 GCA_021295915.1 Dehalococcoidia bacterium | reverse complement strand
CTGCTCGTCTGGCTGGAGAGCAACCTCGCGGGACCCGGCAAGTTCGTGTACCAGGCGACGTCTGAGATCGAGTCGATCACCAGCATCATAGGCGCCGGTTTCGCGGGCAAGAAGGCGATGACAGGGACAGCCGGGCCAGGTTTCTCCCTAATGAGCGAAGGACTCGGACTCGCATGGATGGCTGAGATTCCGCTGGTCGTCGCCGACATCCAACGCGGTGGGCCGTCCACGGGTCTTCCCACCAAGACAGAGCAGTCCGACCTGATGACCGCGATGTACCCGGGCCACGGCGATGTGCAGCTTCCGATCATCGCTCCGGGCACCGTCGAAGAGTGCTTCTACGCCGCGATCCATGCGCTCAACTGGGCGGAATCCTGAGCGAGCACATGCTGTCTGAGCGCAACCAGAACATTCCCAAGCCTGACCTGTCGAAGGTCAATGTGGAAGGCAGAAAGACCTACCAGGGCACTAACGGCTATCACAGGTATGAGAGTTGGGAGATCTCCCCGATGCCCATACCGGGTGGGCCGGGCTCGTACGTCGCTAACGGGTCGGAGCACGACGGCATGGGTGACACCACCCACAGGCCGGAGCGCCACATCCAGATGACCACGCGCCGGTTCAGCAAGCTCGACCTGCTGAGGGACGGCTCCTACGAGAGCGAGAACACATCGGCAAGCGTCGCAGTGATGCCGTGGGGCGGCTCCAAGGGGCCCGCACTCGGAGCGTGGCGTGAACTCACAGCACAGGGCGCGGACCTGGGTTGGTACTACACGATGTTCCTGAATCCGCTTCCCAGCGGAATGGTGGAGGAACTGCGAAGCAAGGACCTGGTGATCGTCCCTGAACTCAACTTCATGGGCCAGATGTCCGCGCATCTGAGGATGCTCGGAATCAACGCAGAGTCCATTACGCAGATCACCGGACTGCCCTTCAAGACGAAAGACCTGGTGCAGGCCATAACTGAAAAGGCAGGCATCCATCAGAAGGAGAGTGTGCCAGCATGACCTCAAAGAACCCTGAGTACGATTTCAAGTGGTGCCCAGGCTGTGGCGACTTCGGTGTACGCCGAGCCCTTGAGGGGGCCCTCCAACGCCGCGTGTCCGAGACAGAGGCGCCAATGGAGAACAACGTGGTCGTGGCTGGCATCGGCTGCTCCGGGAACATGGTCCACATGCTCGAGAGCGACGAGCAGCCATACGGCTTCCACGGGATCCACGGTCGCTCACTACCCATCGCGATGGGCGTGAAGATGGCCCGACCGGACCTGAACGTGGTAGTGGTAGCTGGAGATGGCGACTTCCTCGGCATCGGCTTCGAGCACATAGGGCCACAGGCGGCCCGCAACCTCAACGTTACCGCGGTCGTCATGGACAACGGCGTCTACGGCCTTACCAAGGGCCAGAGCTCGCCAACGACTGAGCTTGGCGTGGTCACCAGCTCTACACCATTCGGCAAAGCCGAAGAGAAGCTCAACCCGTTCCAGATGTATCTGAGCATGGGCGTCTCGTACATAGCTTCCACGATGTCGAGCCAGGTTCGCCCAATGTCCGCCATGATGTCTGAGGCGATGGAACATCCAGGATTCTCCATCGTCCACGTCCAGTCACCATGCACCGAATACAACAATACCTACGACCTGCTGAGGGGCAACAGCCGCAAGGGCATCCCCGGGATCGCGTACGACATTCCAGACGACTATGACGAGACTGATCCGGAAGCAGCCTTCCAGATAGCGTCGGCCCCAGGCGTCCCTCTCGGTGTTGTCTATAAGGACACCGACCGTCCTACGTTCGACCAGAGGATCGACAATATCTCGGAGAAGGCCCCAGCGCGGCCTGTGTCTCAGCTCCTTGACAGCTTCACGATCTAACGAAGACATCGGAGTCCGGGTCCTCGGACTCCGCATTGCCTCGCACTAGAAGCGGTGCGTGGTCAACTCGGCGACGAGCATCTCCAGTGCGAGTTGCTCGTCGATCGGCTTGGTCTTCAGAAGCAGATCGGTCTCCACCAGCCGTTCGTGCATATATTCCAGGTTCTGCTGGCTGGTACGGCGGGCCTGTTGGAGCGTCTTGTTCAGTACCCATCCCGAGAGACGTATGCGGCGACCTAACTGATCCTGCGGCTCTCCCCTGCTCAACAAGTCGTTGGTCATTAGCAGGAGACGTATCTGCCTAGCGATCATGGTCATGACATAGACCGCCGGGTTGCCGTCGTCCATAATTCGGCCAATCAGCCGGAGAGCAACGTCGGACCTGCCGTCGATAACGGCGTCGACAGCCTGGAATATGTTGGCCTCGCGAACGTAGGCCACCATTTCCCTGACATCCTCAGCGGACGCCGGTCTGTCCCCGCAGTATAGTGCGAGCTTATGAAGTTCTGAGTCAATAAGCATCGGCTGGCGCCCAACGGCATCCGCCAATACGGCACATGCGTTTCGGTCGATGTTCACGCCGATCCTGGTTGCACGACTGGATATCCAAGCAGGCAGGTCGCGGTCGGATGGCATCCTGAACTCGTGCACCTCTGACATCGGAGACAGCCGCCTTAGCAAGGGGTTGTTACCCGACAGTCCACCGTCCACAAAGAGAAGATCGGTGGTAGGCGGCATGGCGCCAAGCTGGTCCAGCAGACTTGACCACTCACCCAGGGGATCTCTGCCTCCAGCAGGCGATGAGCCCCGACGGGGCCTGCCTCGTTCAAACCTTGTAAGCAGGTCCTTGACGACGACGGTCCGACGGTCGGTCATAAAGGGCACAGTGAAAGCCGCTGCCATCACAGAGTCTGGTGTCAGGTCGTCGGCACGCAGAGTGATCTGGTTGATGTCGCGCAGATCATCGGAGCCGGAGTTAGCCGTCCTCTCGGCCAGGGCCTCCTCGACTCCTACCAGGTCATCTCCATATATCAACTGAATCAATGTGATAACGCCATGGGCTGGAGTTCTGCTACTCCATTACCCGCAGTGTCGATGGGATGTCAGTCTTCCTCAGTCTGAATATCGTGAATACGGGGGCGACAGCTACAGCGATTACACTCAGTGCGATAACCGTAACGAGGCTGGCGGGGTTGAACACAATCTGGAGTCCAAGGTCGGGGAATGCGTTTGGCATGAGAACGTTGGCTACCCACTGAAGCATCAGATAGCCGCCGACCATCCCAAAGGCTGTCGCGATGAGGCCAAGTACAGCGCTCTCAGTCATCGCCATACCCAGAATCGTACGGGCTGGCAATCCGTAGGCCAGCATGGTCGCGTGCTCACGTCGCCTCTCGTCCATGTTGATACTTGCGGTGTTGTATGCGATCAGCAGCGCCAACAGGACGACAAAAGCCAATATGAATCCCAAGATGCCAGTGTACTGCTCGAACTGGTCCTGAAACACCTCACTCGATGCCGTCGCCTTCTGGACCGACGCCACGCCGGGGCGGCCGAACATCTCCTGTTTGAGTGTGTCCACCTCGACCCCAGGCGCTGGCATTGCCAAGACGACGTTCGTCATGTCAGCAACTCCCAGCGACCCGCAATGTCGACAGTCTACGAAAGTCCCTATCCTCAGCGGGTTCGCATGCAGCCCGACAACTTCCAGTTCCGACTGAGCAAGGCTGAACACGCCATCGCTGGACACAGTAGGGTGACTCAGAGTGACCGTGTCTCCGGGTCCAACCCCAAGGTCCTCTGCTGCCTTTTCGGCAATCACGACACCAGGACCGGAGGCATCGAACGAACCATCCACTATTGTTGGGAGCCAGAGGTCGCTCTCGTAGTCTATGAACTCGACAAGGACCTCAAAGGCCTCTTCGCCATGCGACAGCAACCCGCCAGTACGAAATAAAGTCTCTGTCGAACCGGCACTCGGCGAGTCAAGGATATTCTCAACTAACGGGGAATCCGTCGGATAGACGGTATCGAATGCAATCTCTACGCGGTCTGGCGACGTACCTGCGGTAGCGGTCCCTACGCGGTCGATTGTCTCTATGAAAGAGTCGAGCATTCCAAGCACGGTCACCATGACGGCTACTATGGCGCCTATCGCCAAAGCGGTCAGCAGCGTCCGGCGAGGTGCTCGGGCCACGTTTCTGAAGGGAATCTGCCTTAAGGTCTGTCCTGGAATCCTTACCATTGAGAGCAGCTTGGGCATCCCACCAGCGCGGTCGGCAAGGTGACCAGTCCTGATGGCCTCTATTGGGGCCACCCTGACTCCATTCCATACCGGAATAGCGGTTGCAAGGAACGGGACCAGGAAGCCAATGGCGCCCGCAGCCGCGAACACACCAAACTGGAACGGCGTTCGCCACGCGGGGAGCGGCAGGAAGTCGGACAGATAGCTCCCGAGGGCTTCGGCAACTCCGATTCCCATCGCGATGCCAAATATCACGCCAAGTAGCGCGACCTGTGCGCTGAATAAGAGAGGCCTGAGCGCAACCAGCCTCGTCGGCACACCCAGAGCCATTGCCACACCGATTTCTCGCCTCTGGGAGTCCACGATCCGGCTGGTCAGGTTGAACGCTGCGAAGACCGCGCCCCCGAATATCGCAATTGCGAGCACGGTATTGAACTGCTGGTCGCCTTCTACGTCCTCGATCATAAGCCTGATCGATGGATCGTCGAGCCGCCGGCTGACCGTTCCACCAATCTGCCCGAAGCGCTCACTCATGGAGTCGTACAGCAAGTCCTCGTCCGCTCCGGGCTCAAGCCTCAGGACGAGGTCATTGACCTTGCGCTCCATGCCGGTTAGCTGCTGGGCGGTTTCTATCGATGTGAAGACTGCCGCAAAGTTTGCCTGGGCGAGTATTCCTCCTTCAGGGGTTACGACGAAGAAGTATTCAGGAGCGAGTGACTGGCCTACGTATTCGACCTGCTCCGCGCCTGCGAGGAGGGCTGAGCCCTGAGGTGGTAGATCATAGAACTTGGCGAAGTTGTGCTCCAGGGTTACGACGTTAGACTCAGCGTCAGCCTCGGTGAGGTTTCTTCCTACCTGAGGGTGCAGGGAGTTTACGTGGGGACCGCCATTAGCTACGTCAACGCCTACGATGCGCCCAGGAACTAGAATCGTCTCCGCAGCTGTCTCGATTGAGACCTGCGTCGGCAGTATCAGTCGTTCCTCGGCAACAGCAACGGAGCCCGTGTCGACATCTGAAAGGACTCGCAGCAGAGTGCCGCGATCCACAAGGTTGCCTTCACTGAGTTCAACGCGGAGGTCGAACGTGTTAGCCACAGCGTAGCTGGCCTCGTTGGACAGGCCGCGCCACACGTTCATGCTTCGCAGGCCTGAAAACAGACCGGTGCCGACTGCGATCACTATCGCAATGGCAGCGACCTGGACCCATCTGGAACGCAGGTCTCGCCATGACCACTTGAGCCAGATCAAGGGCCGGCCTCGTCACCATCGGGTAAAGTGCCTGCTGCTGGCACTGCGGACCTACTCAATACTTCGCTCCCAGCCTGACTTGGCATCGTACAACTTCCTACGTCTGATTCTAACGGACGTGCTATTTCGGCATGAATGCCATCACGAGATCAGCCTTAAATGTATGTTTTTCGGCGGATGGATGCTGGTTGAGTCAGAAGTCGATGCATGGTACTGGGAACGCGGTCAACTCACCTCGGCTGGCACTGGTAACCCGACTTCGACTTCAACCATGCCGAACGTGGTTTCCAGTTCAAGAGAGGACTCTTCGATCTCGGAAAGGTTTGCGATGTGATAAGCCATCGCATCGCTGATCGACAGTTTCGGCGTCGGCAGCGGCTCCCCGTCTTCCACCAGGCCCTCTACGTGAAAGGCGATAGCTTCCCGAATCATCTCCTGGACTTCCTTCCAAGTATCACCCGCACTAATGCAGCCCGGCAAATCCGGCACGTAGGCTCCGTAGTTGTCGGGCATCCGCTCAAAGACTACGGAATAATTCAGATTCATTGCCTTTCCCCCTTGAGTCCCGCTTGTCTCAAGATACTGTTCCACATTGACGGCGACAGGTCCTTGCTGAGATGTCCCGGTATAGTTACCTTCCCTGGCTTATCAGGGTGCCGGAACTGTCGATGACTTCCCCGGGTTCGTACATGCAGCCATCCGTCCCTCTCTACAAGCCGTATCGCATCCCTGACCTTCGGCACACCACGCTCCGCTAGAAGTCTATGCCCGGTATCGGGAAGTTCGGTGTCAGCCCAAGTACCTCGTCTCGCACTTGAGATTGAACTGAATCGTTGCCGATGTCGTTAAGGACTCTCAGGATTAGCTCGCCGATCTTACGTGTGTCGTTCTCCTTCAACCCCCTGCTGGTGATGGCTGCGGCGCCGAGTCGGACACCGCTTGCGACACGGGGTGGCTTCGGATCGTAAGGAATGGCGTTGCGGTTGACGACGATGTTGGCACGCCCAAGGGCTTCTTCAGCCTGGCGTCCAGTGACATCCAGGGGACGCAGGTCGACCAGCACCATGTGATTGTCAGTCCCGCCAGAGACTAGTCTGAGGCCACCGTTGGTCAGTGCCTCTCCCAATGCCTTGGCGTTCGCGCGGACCTGCTGCTGGTAGGAGGCAAACTCGTCGGTCATCGCCTCACCGAACGTGACTGCCTTGGCTGCCACGGCGTGTTGCAGGGGCCCTCCCTGTGCGTTGGGGAAGACGGCACGGTCCACATTGCGGGCGAGGTCTGAATCGCACAGGACCATACCCCCGCGAGCCCCTCTCAGGGTCTTGTGGGTTGTGGACGTTATCATCTGGGCGTGACCGGCAGGCGATGGATGTTCTCCAGCGGCGATGAGGCCTGCGATATGGGCGATGTCGGCCATGAGGATGGCGTCTACTTCATCGGCGATCTCACGGAACTTATCGAATTCAATAGTACGGGTGTACGCAGTAGCTCCGCTAACGATGATCTTGGGACAGTGCTCCTGCGCCAGGCGGCGTACTTCGTCATAGTCGATCAGCTCCAACTCGCGATCGACCGTGTAGGGCACGAACTCGTACAGCTTGTTGGAGAAGTTGACTGGGCTGCCATGCGTTAGGTGGCCGCCGTGGTCGAGGCTCAGCCCCATCACAGTGTCGCCAGGCTGGATCGTGGCGAAGTATGCGGCCATGTTGGCCTGAGCGCCGGAGTGGGGCTGCACGTTGGCGTGGTCGACTCCGAATAGCTCTTTGGCTCTCTGGATGGCCAGGCTCTCCGCCACGTCGATGAACTCGCAGCCACCGTAGTAGCGCCTTCCAGGATAGCCCTCAGCGTACTTGTTGGTCATCACCGAGCCCTGGGCCTCGAGGATGGCACGACTGGCGTAGTTCTCTGAGGCGATGAGGTTTATGTTCTCTCGCTGCCTGCGAATCTCGCCCTCGATGGCCTCGGCGATCTGCGGGTCACTCTCCCGGAGCGTGGTCATTGGATGGGTACTCCCTCTCTCACAGATGGGTGGGGGTTAGTTGAATTGTATTGGTCGACTACTGGGGCGGGCAAGGCGAAGTGTGATCGGCATGCGACTGAGGAAGCCCCCAGGAGCCCTTAAACTGTCCTGTGCAGGCACTCGCCAAGTATCATCCCCACCCTGGTGGTCTCCTTGAGAGAGCGGACAAGGGTAGTTTTTGGCCAATCGTCATTCTGGCGAAGGCTGGAGTCCAAGGGATGGGGATGTCCTTCGAAAAGCTCAGGACGAACGATTTGTCGGTTTACCTACCCTTGTAAGCCCTGTGAGAGAGAGAGGACTTGATGCCAGCTCAAAGAGATGACCACTGAGATCATCTTTCGATTCCACTTCGGCGCGGTTGCAGCTATAATCTGTATAAGAAACTGAAGGGGGTGTCTCATGCTACGTGGCCTGTTCTACCTGTTAAGCATGACGGGCATCCCGCGAATTCTATTCAGGCTTATGGTTGACAGTCGGGTACCGTTACGGCTCAAGCTGCTTTTGCCGGCAGCAGTTGCGTACATTATCCTGCCGATTGACCTTGTTCCCGACTTCATTCCGTGGGGTATCGGTAGACTGGATGACCTCCTTGTACTGGTCCTGGCGGGAATGATGTTCATGCTTCTATCTCCGAGAGAAGTGCTAATGGAAGCCTCTGGTTCTCCGCCGCAGGAGGGAACAAGGCACGACGCTGGCAAGGGCAAGAGAGTGATCGACGGCGAGTACAGGAGACTCGACGACGAATGAGGCAGCGCGTCTGACCACATGCAGATCACGATAATCGGACTGCCCTACAGCGGCAAGACTACTATCTTTAATGCTGCCACCAGGGGATCGGCCCAGGTCGCGCAGTACACCTCCAGTTCCAGGCCCAACATTGGGGTTGCCAAAGTCCCTGATGGCAGGCTGGGCACGTTAACTGAGATCTATCAGCCAACCAGGACGACGCAGGCCGAAATAACCTACGTCGATCTTCCCGCTGCACCAGAAGGCCTGGGAAAGACTCGGGGCGTGTCCGGCGTGTACCTGAACCAGCTACAGACCGCTGACGCCCTGGTGATAGTCGCAAGAGGCTTTGAGGACCCTTCAGTACCTGACGGTGGCGATGGCGTCGATGCGTTTCGCGACATCGAGACCATGCTCTACGAGCTGACGTTTGCAGACCTTGAGATACTTGACCGTCGAATCGAGCGAATCGACCAGAACAGCAAGGGTGCTCGGTCAGGCGATAAGGACACACTGATAAGGGAGCGGGCGCTGTTGTCCGTTCTCAAGAAAGGGCTCGAATCTGGAATTCCCATCCGAAATCACCGGCTGAGTGCAGACGAGCACAGAAGAGTTAAAGAGTTTCAGTTCCTCACCGCCAAGCCCGTGATCGTCGTGGTGAACGCGGGAGAGGACCAGGTCGATGAGGTCGATGAGATCCAGGAGCGACTGGATTCAGAGATTGCTGAAGGCGATGTGTTGACGGCAGTCCTGATCGGGAGCCTGGAGATGGAGCTAGCCCAGATGTCTGCAGAAGACGAGGCCGAGTTCCGCGAGTCGCTGGCTGTGGGTGAATCGGGACTGGACAGGATGGTAAGGCTCTCCTACCAGGCACTCGACCAGATCACGTTCTTCACGGGAGGGCCGAAGGATGTCCGCGCGTGGACGATCACGAACGGGGACTCAGCCTCACGCGCAGCAGGAGCAATTCACTCCGATATGGAGCGAGGATTCATAAGAGCCGAGGTCGTGGCCTACGATGACCTGAAGAAGTGGGGAAGCGAGGCTGAGTCGAAGAGGCAGGGAGTGCTGCGACAGGAAGGCAAGGATTACGTCGTCAATGACGGAGACGTGGTGCACGTCTTATTCAACGTATAGAGTCCGGGAGGCAAGAATGAGTTACCAGTTCATCGAGTACGAGGCGTCAAACGGAATTGGGCGAGTGCGACTCAACAGGCCGGAGAAGCTGAACGCGCTCAGCCGCGAACTCCAGGACGAGCTTGTGGACTGCGTGGAGCGCGCAGACGACGACCCGGAAGTTAGGGTAATGACACTGCGAGGCAATGGCAGGGCGTTCTGTGCCGGATACGACATCACGCCGCCATCTACGCCGGAGGCTCAGGCGGCGGCGCAGGAGCAGAGGGACAACATTCGCTCAGACATCCACAGGATGAAGCGCACTCCGAACACGATGAACAGCATCCTGAATCTCAGCAAGCCGGTGATAGCCGGGGTGCATGGCTACTGCATCGCTGGCGGGACCGACCTTGCGATGCACTGCGACATCATCATAGCTGCAGATGATTCGCAGATCGGCTTTCCGCCGGTGCGTTCCATGGGCACGCCACCGACACACATGTGGACCTACATGGTGGGACCGCAGTGGGCAAAGTGGTTCCTACTGACCGGGGAATCAGTATCCGGGACGCGAGCCGAGGAACTCGGACTTATATGGAAGTCGGTACCCGGAGAGGGTCTGGACGCGGCGGTAGAAGACCTCGCTCGAACGATGGCGAGGATCCCCTGGGAGCTCCTTGCTGCTAACAAGAGCATCGTCAACAAGGCGATGGACCTGATGGGGCGCACGACCCTTCAGCACATCGCGGCTGAGACAGACGCGATCGCCCACCAGGCTCCGATCGTGAAGGAATTCAGCCGGATGGCCAGGGAAGAGGGACTGAAGTCCGCTCTGGAGTGGAGAGACAGCCCATTCAGCGACTACCGGGGAAGCAGCGAATAAAGGCTAGAACTTCAGCAACTTGGACAGGCGCTTGTGTCCCCGGCACGGTCCAACTACGGCAAGATTGAGGTGGTCGTCGATCAGGTTCTGAGAGGCTACCCGGCAGAGGTCTTCGGTCGTCACGGCATTGACCCGCTCCACGACGTGGTCCACGTCGAGAATCTCTCCACGGACCGACTCCTGACTACCCATCCATGCCGACACAGCTCGGGTGTCTTCCATTCGAAGCATAAGCCGGCCGGCCACAAGCTGTTTGGCACGGTCGACTTCCCGCTCGTCTATCCCATCGCGGACCGAAGCAACCTGCTCCAGGATCGCGGGCACGGCTTCGTAAGCGCTTGACGGATCGACACCTGCCGTGATAATGAATGCGCCGGTGTCCTTGAAGTGAGAGACGCCGCTGTGCACGTCATAAGCCAGGCCCCTATTCTCACGCAATTCCACAAAGAGCCTGCTGCTCATCCCCTCTCCCAGGATCACGCTCAGGAGGTCCAGCGCGTAGATGTCCGGGTCGTCGAGGGCGAGTCCAGGCAGAGCTATTGAAAGGTGGATCTGTTCAGTCTTCCTGTACTCGAGCCTGAGCTGGGACTGCTGCTGGTGGCTCACAGCTGGGGCAGGAGGAGTTGGTACACCACCCGGCCAGTCCCAGGACAGCCTCTCCACCTGTTCGACGACTTCTGAGTGCGGAACACTGCCGGCCACACTTACCACTGTGTTAGAGGGCGTGTAGTACTCGTTCATGTGCTTAACGATCATGTCACGGTCAATGCCGTCGACAGATTCGTGGGAGCCGCCGACGTCTCTCCCCAGCGGATGATCAGGCCAAAGCATCTGGTCGATGAGCGAGTCAACCCGTGATGCCGGGTAGTCGTTGATCATGGCAAGCTCTTCGTGGATGACCTGCCGCTCTTTTTCAATGTCTTCCGGTCTGCAGAGCGAGTTGCGCAGCATATCCAGAATAAGGTCCATGCTCGCGCAGAAGTACGGCTGGGCGACCTTACACCAGTAGACCGTAAGCTCCTGCTCGGTACCGGCGTTTATCATCCCGCCGGTGGACTCGATCTGGGCGCTGATGTCGACAGGATCGGGCCGGCGTTCCGTTCCCTTGAACGCCATGTGTTCAACGAAATGAGAGACGCCAGCCCGATCATCAGACTCGTACCTTGAGCCGACACCCACGTAAACAGAGATAGCCACAGACCGGGTGTGGGGCATTTCACATGAGACGACACGTAGTCCATTGGCCAGTGTCGTCTGATCATACCGTTGTGAGGGCACAGTTAGTGAATTCATCGCACAAATTCTAGTTATGCGTTACTCACACGGTCATAGCGCGTTTCGGGTCAAAATTCCTGAAAGATTCTACTGCTTGGGAGCAATCTCGACCCCGGCTCTCTCCTCCTGGACCATCGCAACCGCTCCTGCAGCCAAGCGGCCAAATCCGCGATTCTGTCCGCTGATGTAGCGTTGCTGGGCGATGTTGGACATCTCCATCGGGACGCTCAGCTCACGTCCGAGCTGGGTGGCGAGCCCGACGTCCTTGGCGGCGAGGTCGAGTGCGAATCCGGGTTCGAAGTTTCGCTTGAAGATGCCGTTTGGGAAGCCGTGCATTGAGTTTGTGTTGCCAGAGCTGCCGGAGACGGCTTCGTACAGCGTCTGGGCGTCGACTCCCCACTTGACGCCCATCGAGAAGGCCTCTGAGAGCAGCACGCCCACGCTCAATCCCACCAGATTGTTGACTATCTTGCAGACCGCCCCTGATCCGAGTTCACCACAGTACATGACCTTGTCGCCGATGCGGTCGAGCACCGGCTTGAACCTGTCGTACGTTTCACGATCTCCACCGACCATCACGCACAGGGTGGCTGCTTCGGCGCCAGGTGTACCGCCTGATACGGGGGCATCCAAAATATGGATGCCGCTTGCCTCAGCACGAGTGGCGATGCGCTGAATAGTGGTGGGGTCTGTGGTGCTGAGGTCAAAGAGCGCGCTTCCCCTGGCCGCACCACTCAGCACCCCACCCTCTCCAGAGGCCACTTCTTCAACGACCTGGGGAGTTGGCAGCGACGTGAAAATAACCTCACTGCCTTCGGCGG
Source organism: Dehalococcoidia bacterium (assembly GCA_021295915.1). NCBI lineage: Bacteria > Bacillati > Chloroflexota > Dehalococcoidia > Dehalococcoidia bacterium. The sequence continues at coordinate 75,646 of JAGWBK010000007.1, read as the reverse complement.
CCTCTCGCGGGCTGCTCGCCCAGGTCGCTCCCAAAGACAGGACCTCATCAGCCGCTTCCCTATTCAAGTCGTACACCTTCATCTCGTGTCCGCCGTTCAGCACGTTGCGTGCCATGTGGCGCCCCATGAAACCGACGCCGACAAATCCGACCTTCATGTTACGATTCCTCCAATTAACTTAGTCGTTTACATTGCATCTGCGGCTCATGTTAACGTCACAAAACCGGCCAATCAACGACAGGGACGGATACGGGGCACGTGAGGCTGAATCGCTTGGGGAAACCGACACATCTAACCATTGCGTAACCAGAGACAGCGGTGGCCGCAATTCGGTCCCGCCGACAGTTAAAGAGATTACAGGACGTACTAATGTTCCACCTGTCCAGAATGCCCCGGCAGCACATCACGATAGTAGGACTCTTACTGGCGGCCTTAGCGTTGATCGCAGTGGGCTGCTCCTCGAGCGATGATGACGCGGCTGCACCCGCTGAGGCTGCAGTTACAAGTCCACCGCTGGCCGTACAGGCACCTCCGACGGTCGCACCAGCTCCAACGTCTCCCCCTGCCACAGCCACGAGCATCCCAGATACTCCAACACCAGTGCCTGAACCTGAGCCAACTGTGGATACCGCCATGTACGAGGACGCCCCCGAGCTCCGGCAGACAGGCGGGTGGGTAAATTCGGAGCCGTTGACGCTTGCCGGAATGCAGGAAGAGGGCAAAGTGGTGCTTGTCGACTTCTGGACGTACACCTGCATCAACTGCATCCGCACCCTGCCCTATTTGAGGGTCTGGCACGAAAAGTACGCAGACCATGGTCTGGTGATACTTGGAGTGCACACTCCTGAGTTCAAGTTCGAAGAGGAGTACGACAACGTCGTCGAGGCGGTCGACAAGTTCGCCCTAGAGTACCCAATAGTGCAGGACAACGACTTCGGCACCTGGAGGGCGTTCAACAATCGCTACTGGCCCGCGAAGTACCTGATCGACCAGAACGGGAAGATTCGGTACTCACACTTCGGAGAGGGCAAGTACGACGAGACGGAACTGATAATTCGCGAAATCCTTACGGAAGCCGGCTACGACGTGAGTGAGATCACGACGGATACGAACCCGGGGCCGCCCGTGGCTTCCGCAGCTTTAGAATCTGAGTCCGTATCGGATGGACAAACTCGTGAGTTGTACGCGGGCTACGAGCGCAACTATGGAACGCTAATGTCGGGCGGAGTGCCGCCCTACGTGCTCCACGAAGAGTACTATATGGCGCCAGACATGGAGGTCATGTACACGGACCCGGGCGAGCATCGCAACCACTTCCTGTACCTACAGGGGCTATGGCTGAACACGTCGGAGAGCCTGGTCCACGCGCGTGAAACAACGGACCTCGAAGACTACCTTGCGCTCAAGTTCGTGGGAACCAGCGTGAATGCCGTCATGTCTCCTGGAGTGAGCAGCCCGTATGACGTCGTGGTCTACCTGGACGACGGCCCGATCCCGGAAGAGCGCGCAGGGAAAGACATCATGTACGGCCCGGACGGGAGCAGCTACATAGAGGTCGATGAGTCGCGAATGTACTTTCTGATCGACCAGCAGGAGTTCGCATCAGGCGAGCTGAGGCTTGCGTCGAACTCACCTGACTTCACGCTGTTTGCTTTCACCTTCGGTTCCTACGAAGGTGGGGAGCCTGCGAGAGACTCTTAACATGCGTCTGGGCATCTTCATTGTGTCGCTCCTGGCACTCGGGCTAGCCTGTTCCACAGCGGGTGAGTCTGACTCGCCTCCAGCACCTGAAATCGTTTCACAGCAGGAAGACGAACCACTTACATTCGAAGGGCTCATATACGGACCTGAATCTGAGGATGGAATTCAGGCTATATTCGCGACGCCCGACCTCGGTGTTGGCAAGCACAGGGTCGCGTTCGCAATGCAGTCGCAGACCGGTCTGGTCGACTCGCCGTCGGCTACCGTTCAGTCGTTCTTCGAACCGGATACCGAAGAACTCGGGGAGCCGGTACAGACCTCGTTTGCGCTTTTCAGGCCGTTCCCTCTGGTCGAACGTGGCCTTTACAGCACTCACCTGACGTTTGACCGGGCGGGGGCGTGGGCAATCCAGGCTACCGTTCTTGGGGACGACGCCAGCCCCAAGCGGGCGAGACTGTACTTCGAAGTGCCGGAGGCATCAGAGGCACCGTCGCTGGGTGACGCTGCAATCAAGAGCGTAAATCGCACCGAGGGTGACGTAGAGAGTCTGGCGGAGCTAACCACAGGCTCCATGCGAGACCCCGATCTCTACCAGGTGACGATCGCGGACGCCGTGGAGAGCGGCAAACCGACGGTGATCGTCATGGCCAGCCCAGCGTTCTGCACGAACGCCGTGTGCGGGCCGCAGGTCGAAGTGCTGCGGGACCTGAAGAATGAATTCCCTGACAGCGCCAACTTCATCCACATCGATCTCTACGACAATCCGGACGAGATCCAGGGGGATTTGGGCAGAGCAGTCATCTCGCCGGTTGTGCGAGAGTGGAACCTACCTAGCACCGAGTGGTCGTTCGTCGTTGACAGCGAAGGGAAGATCGCCAGCAGGTTCGAGGGATTCTGTACGCTCGAAGAGTTGCGAGAGGCCCTGGAGTCCGTGCTCTAGATCTGCGCCCCGTCGAAACTGGCTACCTCAACAAACCCGTTCTCGTCGTCGTCCCAATCGAACAGTCGCGCCTCGACGACGCGCTCGGCATCTATACCAATGACGAGCTGCCGGACCGGGTAGACCGGGCCATCGCCCCATGGGTCTGTGGCGACTCTACGGTCGGTCTCAGAGAAGTAGGCCCTGCCATTGGGGTGCGAGTGGTAGATGACTCGGGGCGGCTCCGGATCGTCCATGGTGCTGTTTAACTCGATCAGGTCGGCTCCGTCGATTACGTATGCGGTCTCCGCGGTCCGGTCGGGAGCGGTCGGATGGGCTGACGGTTGATAGGCATTCACCGCGCGTCTCGCTCGAACCACGGTGTCGGAGTCTCTTGGGCCGATCAGCCAGCCGCAGCACTCGTTGGGAAAGTTCTCCCTTGCATGTCGGTAAATCTCGGCCAGGATGTTTGCGGGTATGTTCATGGTCTTGTCCGTATTGCCTGCTGCTAGTCCTCGATTATGAAGCTGAACGCTGCTGGGCAGATTACCAAGAAAACGGCATCGAATACCACGAGCATGGGAATCCAGGTTGAGACTCCGGGGCCTATCAGCCTGAAGGTTGAGGCCCCGTCTGTGGAGACGGCATCCCGAAGCAGTATACCTGTGGCCTCAGCAGCAGCGATTATGACCGGCACCACTACCGGAAAGAACAGCAACGGCAGCATCACCTCTCGTGACCGCGTGTTGACCGCCATTGCGCTGAACACGGTCCCGACTGCGGCAATCGCGATTGTCGCGAGTATCAACACCGGGATAACCGAGTATACAGTCAGCGGGAGGTTGAATAGCACCAGGAACAGGGGGAATATGACCACCTCCACGCCAACCATGAACAGGAAGTTGCTGAGAAATTTGCCGAAGTAGATCGCGTCGCGTCCGACGGGAGCGAGCATGAGTCCCTGCAGGTTTCCGTGGGAACTCTCGATGCTGAACGAGCGGTTCAGTCCCAGTACTCCCCCAAATGTGAACGACACCCAAAGGATTCCGGGAGCGACGGTCGCAATCATGGCCGGTGTCGGATCCAGTGCGAAGTTGAAAACTACGATGACCAGAAGGCCGAACACGAGGGTCGTCACCAGGATGTCCTTGGTCCTCAGTTCGAGAAGCAGGTCCTTGGCCAGAATCGCGAACACCACACCGAAGTAGCTTCTCACCGATTGGCACCCACGTGTTGGATATAGGCGTGGCGTGAGGCATCCGGGTCGACGGCATCGATAGTCTCGTCATAGGCGACCCGGCCGCTTGCGAGTATCGCCATACGGTCTCCCAGGGCCACAGCACGCTCAAGGTTGTGCGTGGTCATGATGACCGTCCGGCCCGACTCAGACCGGCTGGCAATCACCGAGTCCAGGAGCGAAAGCGCCTCCTGATCGAGGCCGGTCTCGGGCTCGTCGAGTAACAACACATGGGGGTCGTGCAGCAGTGCTCTCGCGATGCTGAATCTCTTCTTCATGCCGTGGGACATCGCTCCGATCTTCCTGTCGAGATCGGGAGCCATACCCATGCGGTCTGACACAGAGTGAACGCGCTCGTCGATTCGGTCGAGATCGAATATCCTGCAGACGAATCTGAGGTTTTCACGGGCTGTGAGGTCGTCGTAGAGGAGCGGATCGTGTCCAACTACGCCGATCAGACGTCGGAGGCGGGCACTCTGCCTCCCAATACCTGCACCGCCAATTCGAACTTCACCGGCGTCGGGCTTGGTGAGGGTCGACAGTACCCTGATCAGGGTGGTCTTGCCGGACCCGTTGGGCCCGAGCAGACTCAACACCGTTCCCTGGGGAACATCAAGGTCTATACTCTTCAAGACTGGAGTGCGCCCAAAGGACTTGGTCACGCCCCGGATCTGGACTGCGAACTGTTCCTCGGTAGAAGTCATCGATCTCGCGAATCTGTTACAGGTACACGCTGGTAGGAGGTGACGGTGGTCAATTGTTCCCACTCGTGTCGCAGAATTGAGTAGGCTACCGTGTCTTCCCTGCTCCCTGGGTCACGCGGGCTGGGGCCGCTGCTGCGTGCAATCCCCTCTCTCTGCATACCGAGCTTTTTCATGACCTTCCAGGACTGATGGTTTTCAATGTCGGCCCTGGCGACGATTCGAGCGAGTCCGAATTCTCTGAATGCCCAATCCATCGCGGCGGCGCCGGCCTCAGCCGTGAAGCCCTGACCCCATTGGGCTTTGCCGAGGGCGTACCCGACTTCAGCAGCGCTGTTCTTGAGATCTACCCTGACATCGAACGACCCAATGACTTTCCCGTTCAGCGTGATGGCGAATATCGGATCAGTTTCCCATGAAGTCAGGAATGATCTCGCGACGAACTCCTCGGCGTCTCTATAAGTGTACGGAACTGGCAGAGGAAGGAACTGTGACCAATCAGGGTCCTGCGCATACTCGTAAACGTCTCGGGCGTCGCCTAACTCGAAGGGGCGCAGGAGAAGACGTTGAGTTTTCAGTTTGATAGGGTTTGCCATCCTAGCTATCCTTCTAACGGGACCGTACTGTCCTTATGACAGGAGGGAGTCCCTGTAGTATAGATGACACCGAACACCGAGTTGTCGGCCGCAAGTAAGAGAGAGCCAGATGCCCACAATCGAAGAACTCCAGAGGGAGTATCAGGGTCTGAACGACCTGCACAGGAAGCCAAAGACCGAGGAGGAGATTGACCCAGGGTGCCTACTCGCATTTGACTACGACTACCCAAATAGCGGTGCTGAGGTCGTGATCGACACCGATGAATTCACCGCTGTTTGCCCATGGACAGATCTGCCTGACTTTGGAACGCTCGAGATCAGGTATGTCCCAGATCGCCTCTGTATTGAACTGAAGTCGCTCAAGTACTACCTGCTGAGCTACGAAGGGGTGGGGATCGTCCAGGAGCACGCGGCGAATCGAATTCTTAATGACTTGGTGGCGCTGTGCAGTCCCAGAAGGCTAACGATCTCGCTGGACTACAAGGTCAGAGGCGGGCTGCACACGAAGGTCAGCGTCTCTCACGAGGCCTCAAGGGAACTAGCCGATAGGTTGAGACTCAACGATTAAGGGTCTCCAGCTTCTCGAAGAGGTCATTGAACACCGCGTCCCTGTTCACGCGTGTTAGGACGCGCACGGGATGGCGGGTCGGGTCGAAGCTGTAGCGCAGGCCTTCGTTGAAGATCGGACTGGGAGTCAGGTGACTGCTTGTCCAGTCTGGACTCATAAGCCAGGCGCCCACGGCCATGTCCCAGATCGGCTTGCTTCTACCCGGGAAGTCCGACACGAAGTCTCTGTACAGTTCGTATAGATAATCCCCGAGCGCACCTCTTCCCTTGAGGTAGCGGGACATCTCGGGCTCGGTCGTTCTCATCATCTCGGACACCACGTATCCGACGACGTGGACAACCGGGACGCCGCTGTCGAAGAGTACCCTGACCGCGTGGACATCTTCTGTGAAGTTCAGGTCAGCAAACGATCCGGTCTCGTATGGCGAGCCGCCGAGGGGTAAGACTACCATCCTGCTCACTATGGCGGGTTCCACCAAGATCGCCGACGCGACATTGGTGAGGGCTCCGAGGGCTAGCACGTAGAGAGGGCCGTCCCGGTCAGCCATAGCTCGCGCGGCGAGGTCACCGGCAGCCTCGCTGGACACAGGCCTATCGGGAGCGGACATGTACTCGGCCGACCCTCGCAGGACTGGCCCAGAAAACGCTGTGTGCATCTTGTCCAGTACCCTGAGGATTTCCTGGTAGCTTAGTTCCATTCCCTCGTCAGGTCCGGATGTCTGGGTCCACTCGGTGTGAAATGGGGCAGCGTAGATGGCCTCGACGTTCAGGACTTCGGACAGTATTGCGTGGACAATCGCGAATTGGTCGTCTATCTCGTTGGCTGTGTCGGTGTCGATGACCACGTCGCACGGGCCGTTCGGGTGCTGGAGGAGTTGGACCAGTCTGGGTACATCGATCTCTGGGTAAGGCATCTTTTGAAGTCCTCTAAGTGCGCGGTGTTAATCACGGTAGTTTGAATATACAATGGCGCCGCTCACTCTTGGCAAGAGGCCTGACATGACGAGGATACTGGTCACGGGAGCGGCTGGGCAGATCGGCTCGGAGCTCGTCCCGGCGCTTCGGGAGAAGTATGGAGGCGACAGTGTGGTCGCCGCCGGGCATCGTACTCCATTACCGGATGACGTGCGCGACGGCGGACCGTCGATCACGCTCGACGTGACGGTGCAAACTGACGTCGAAGCTGCGATTCGCGATCTGGGCATTGACGTGGTCTACCACTTGGGGTCGATTCTATCTGCTTTAGCCGAGGCCAATCGGCAGACTGCCCATGCGGTCAACATCAACGGCCTGTACAACGTCCTGGAGACAGCTGCGGGCTCACGGGTAACCCAAGTCAACGTTCCAAGCTCGATAGCAGCGTTCGGGCCTGATACTCCGGCAGTGGATACGCCCAATGAAACGCTGCAAAGGCCGAACACGCTCTACGGCATCTCCAAAGTATTCGGAGAACTGCTTGGCAACTACTACTTCGAGAGGCTGGGGCTGGACGTCCGGGGCTTGCGGTTGCCGGGCATCATTAGCTGGAAGACAGAGCCCACGGCGGGGACAACCGACTACGCTGTGGCAATCTTCTACGGAGCGCTCAGGGAAGGCAGGTACGAATGCTACCTGGGACCTGACACGCGGCTCCCGATGATGTACATGCCGGACTGCATCAAGTCGACAATGGACCTTGCAGAGGCTGATGTATCGAAACTCAGGCATCACGCCGACTTCAACGTGACGGCGATCAGCTTCACACCGGACGAGCTGGCGGCGGCGATTAGGAAACGGATTCCAGATTTTGTAATCGAGTACAATATAGACCCACTTCGACAGGGAATCGCAGACTCGTGGCCCGACTCGCTTGACGACACTGCGGCCAGAGACGAGTGGGGCTGGAGTCCTTCATACGACCTCGACACGATGGTGGACGACATGATCAAGAACCTCTCCGTTAAGCTGGGAGTGGAAGCGGTGTAACGACGCTTTTTGCATGTGCAGCTTTAAGTTGCCAGGAGGCTGAGGAATGAGACTCGAAGGCAAAGTGGCCCTGATTAGCGGAGGCGCCCGGGGGATGGGAGCAGCCGAAGCCAAGCTGTTCTCGCGAGAGGGGGCGAAGGTCGTCATCGCGGACGTGCTGGAAGCTGAAGGACGCCAGACTGAGGCTGAGATCAACGAGACGGGCGGCGACGCGATATTCGTCACACTTGACGTGACCAAGCAGTCTGACTGGGATGCAGCGATTAGCAGGACGGTCGAGCAGTTCGGCAAGCTGGACGTAATCGTCAACAACGCCGGTATCTCAAGCAGGGTGTCGATCGAAGAGACGACAGTCGAAGAGTGGGACCGGATCCTGGACATCAACTCCAAGGGCGTCTTTCTCGGCACCAAGGCGGCTATAACCCAGATGAAGAGCCAGGGAACAGGTGGCTCAGTCATCAACATCTCGTCCATCAGCGGCAACATCGGCCAGGACAATGTAGCCGCAGCCTACAACGCCTCAAAGGGGGCCGTGAGGATCTTCTCCAAGTCTGCTGCGGTCCAGTACGCCGGTGATGGGATAAGGGTCAACACGATACATCCGGGGCCAATACAGACACCCATGACCCAGGCAGGCTGGGAAGGCTCCGAGACGTTCGGAGATCAAGAGTACGTCGCGACGGAAAACGCGCCAATGGGCAGGTACGGCAAGCCCGAGGAGGTAGCGTACGGCGCCCTCTACCTTGCTTCAGACCAGTCGTCATACGTGACGGGAGCAGAACTGATCATAGACGGTGGTTACACTGCCCAGTAGCGCTGGTAATAGATGACCAACGTCCCAGAGGTCACTCTGAAAGACCTGATCGAGCGTCACTCGGTCATACTGTTCGACGCATATGGCGTGTTGGCGAACTCGGATCTGGTCATCCCCGGGGCACGAGAGGCAATTGATCACCTCAACGAGGCAGACAAACCCTACTTCGTCCTGACGAATGACGCCTCGGCCCTTCCCAAGACGCGGGCCGCCCGTTACGAGAACCTTGGTCTTGCCATCGACGCCGGACGCATTATCACTTCTGGAAGCCTACTGAAGGGTCACTTCAGTGAGCATGGACTCGAAGGGATGCGTTGCGTAGTACTCGGACCAGTTGATAGCGAGCGTTACGTGGAGTCTGCCGGTGGCGTTGTTGTGTCTGCCGACGGTGACTTCGAAGCACTGGTCATTGGCGACCAGAGCGGTTTTCCGTTGCTTGAGACGGGTAGAGTAGTGTTGACAGGCCTGTTCCGGCTTATTGATTCAGGTCGTCCTCCCAGGCTGATCCTGCCCAATCCGGACCTGATCTACCCGAGCGACGAAGGATTCGCATTCGCCAGCGGAACGGTTGCCCAGATGTTCGAGGGCGCGCTTGCGTTGCGATACCCGGACCGTTCGGAACTAAGGTTCACAAGGCTTGGCAAGCCGCACGCCGCCATTTACGAAGAGGCGTATCGCCGTAGTGGCACGATGGACATGGTGATGATCGGCGACACGCCTGACACCGATATCAGGGGCGCAAACAGCTTCGGGATAGCGTCGGCATTAGTCGGGACCGGGGTGTCGACCCAGGATTTAACAAGGCTGGCCGCTGATGACGTTCCTACTTACGTAATGCGGTCTCTGGCCCCGGACGGTCGCCCGAACAGCTAATTTCGGGCAGTCTCCTCGAACTCCATGGGGTTGTAACAGGCGAGGGCGTGACCAGGCTCAACCTCGAGGAGCGGGGGCCGTGGACTCGTGCGGCACTCTACGGTCGCCTTCGAGCACCGGTGCAGGAACGGGCACTGGTCAGGCGGGTCTAGCATCTGCGGCGGAGCGCCGGCCAAGGGTCTGAGCTTCTGGTTGACGGCGTCAAGGCGTGGCAGAGACTGGAACAGTCCCCACGTGTATGGGTGCATCGGACGCCTGTACAGTGTTGGCGTGTCGGCGTACTCGACGACGTATCCGCCATAGATAACGGCAACGTTCTCGGCCATCTGAGCGATCACGCCGAGGTCGTGGGTTATCAGCATAATCGCGGTGCCGCTCTCCTGCCTCAGAATACGCAGACGCTGGAGCATCTCGGCCTGGAGAGTGACATCGAGGTTGGATGTGGGCTCGTCGGCGATGAGGATCCTTGGCTTCAGAGCGACCCCGATCGCCATCATCACGCGCTGTGACATTCCGCCGCTTAGCTGGAAAGGGTAGCGTCCGAGCATCTGCTTAGCGTCCGGGATGCCCATGTTGGCGAGGAGATCGGTTGTGACCTGCTGAGCTTCACGCTTGCTCATGGCCGTGTGCTCCAGCATCAGTTCCTCGACCTGGCTGCCGATAGTGATGACAGGGTTCAGGGCGGAAGCCGCATCCTGGAAGATCAGAGAAATCTGCCGCCCCCGGATGTTGCGCATCTCGTCGTCGCTCATCTGAAGGAGGTCTCTGCCCTCGTACAATATCTGGCCGGCAACGACCTGACCCGGATAAGGTATGAGCTTCAGGATCGAGAGCGCTGTCATGGTCTTACCGGAACCACTCTCTCCAACCACGCCAAGAATGCTGTCCTCGTCCAGCGACAGCGACACGCCATTAACGGCTTTTACTATGCCTTCGTTGGTTGCGAAGTAGGTGTGGAGATTATTGACTTCGAGTATTGGTGCCATCGGGCTCGGTACTCGGTCTTCCGAATTTGCGTGGGTGAAAGCAACCCACGAACGATGCTGATGCTAGAGGGCGGCTCCAGAGAGCACAGGATTCCGGGCCGAATCCAGCACTACCGGACTGAACCGTCCCGCTCGCAGCTCTGTTATGAGGTCGTCGAGGCAGGTAATCCGACGCTCGAACTCTGTGGCAAATGTACCAATATCTTCCAGTTTGTGGGCATCGCTTGCTCCCGTCCCCGGGAGGTCGAACCACTTCGCCAGATCGCGGCTAAAGGCGTTCTCTTCCTCCAGGCCACGGCTGTTCATCACCTCGACAGCGTCGACCATGTCGAAGACGTGGTTTCGCGAGGCTCGCTCGAGCATCTCGTGGTACGCGGACTCGCTTGTATGCGCGCCCTTCCTGTACGTCCTTCGGTAGGGATGAGCAACAACCATCGCACCCTCTTCCCTATCGAGCTTGTCCTTTACGAAGGTTGCCCTGTGCATTCCGAAGATGTACTTGCGAAGACCATAGACGAGCAGATGGCCCTCTTCGGTCGTCACTTCACAACCCGGCAGGACCAGGAAATTATGCCTCTTCGAGAGGTCATCAACTTCTCTATGGTCCCAGAAGCCATCGTGGTCGGTTATGCAAACCCCGTCGAGCCCGATGCTCTTGGCCTGCTCGATCAATTCATCAGCATCGATAAAGCTGTCGACAGACGTGGGGTAGGTGTGAGTATGGATGTCTATTATCAAGTGGGTTGCGTGTGCTCCAGATTTCAGGCTCGATAGTAGAGTCTGTCACCAGCTATTGTCCAAGTCAAGGGACAGCATCGCGAGAGAGGCGGATTAGCTAGAGATCCCAACTACCGATCAACTCTCGTCAATTCTGATGGACGTAACAGCATCTCCTGGGGTGCGCGCGGTCGCGGGATCCCTGGTGGAGATTTCGTTGACTACGTCAATGCCCTCTGAAACCACACCAAAGACAGCGTGCGCGCCATCGAGGTGAGGAGTCGGCACGAAGGTGATGAAGAACTGGCTGCCGTTGGTATTGGGACCGGCGTTGGCCATTGACAGAATTCCGGGACGGTCGTGTTTGAGGTCGGGATGGAACTCATCTTCGAACCTGTATCCTGGCCCCCCGCGACCGGTGCCGGTGGGATCCCCACCCTGGGCCATGAAGCCGGGAATGACCCGATGGAATGTCACACCATCGTAGAATCCATCTCTGGCCAGAAAGACGAAGTTGTTTACTGTCTTGGGAGCCTTGTCGGCGAACAGGTTGACCTTGAACTCGGTGCCGTTCTCCAACACGAAGGTCGCGGTGTAAGACTTCTCCGGATCTATTGTCATTGCAGGGGCTGAACTGTACTGCTGTGTCACTGAATCTCCTTTGTTGGCTTGGTCAACCTGGCCTTGGGTTTGAGTTTCTGAAGGGAACTCCAGGGTTTCTACTATCTGTCGGAATTCGGGCAACTTGCTTTCAATAGTCGATACGAGATCGCTGAATGTGACGACGACATAACTCGAACCAGCTGACATCAGGTACTGTGCAACACCCAGATCGAGCTCGCCACCATCAGGCAGTGGCATGGGAGCCGAATAGATCAGCTCCACGACGTCGCGGCCGCCGAGATCCAGGAGCCCAGGACTCACCCTGCTTGCCCCCGGCAGCGCCGCCTCGATTTGATTGATGCTGAGCTCTGCCAGGGTCTCCAGGTCACCTGCCAGCTCGTTTTCCTCCACCAGGATTGTGAAGTTGGGAGCGAACTCGGCGCCCGCCGGCTGCCCCTGGCGGTACCCGAACATCTTGAAGCTGACCGAACCTATCAACCTGTCGAGTTGAAGTGCGAGATTCTCTGGCAGGTCCGGTGACTTCGACACCAGTTCCTCGATGCTCTCAGCACTGAGATCGGCCACCGTCCATATAGGGGGAGCCGATACGCTGATCGATCCGTCGGACAACTCGTAGCTGGTCCAGCCATTCCCGAGAGGAGTCTCGATTAGCCGATCCGCACTTGGTGCAAAGTCTCTGACATCCAGTTCCGCATATTCCGATGGAGGTTCGATGGCGACAGGTATGTTGAAGTTCGAGAAAGTAATGACGGCGTCCAACTCGACATCACCGGACAGATCATCCAGGGGGATGACGGGCGCTGCCGCTCCACCATCATCGTCGACCGCGAACTCGCCTCTGATCTCTATTCTGCGCAGGAGGCTGTCCTCAACGGCGATCCACAGATCGACGTTCAATTCACCGAGCCCAATATCTCCAGATCCGTCTCCCACGGAGTAAGACAGCCGATAGACGGGTACCCCATCTACCTCTTCCGGGCCTGTGACAGTCCCAGAGCCGTTATCAGACAGTCCACGGAAGTCATAAATGGCGTCAGAGTCGCTGAAGTCAAGCAACTGCTCGGGGCCGATGAAGGGGAGCGCGTCGTTCCCCAAGCCTTTGGACCACTCGCCGGTCTCCGGGTCCGTGAAGTAGAAGTCGTCGCCAATTGCTACGAAGCTCACTTCGGTCATAAAGAAGCCAAAGTCGATTGAAGTGCCCCCCTGAGACCGATCTGGTGCGTCGTAGTCGACGACAGCATCGACGGGTATCCCCAGCGTGGCGCCTCCAGTACCAACCGTGATGTTCGCATCCATCGTGGCTCTGTAGCTTTCAAGCTCAGCCATGGCTTCAGCACTCGCAAAGAGCAAGTCGGCGGGTTCCGGGGCTGGCGCAGGTACTGCTGCGGTCGGAGGTGGAGTCGATGTGGGTTGCGCAGTCGGCGCAGGGGTCGGAGATGGCACCGCTGTCGGGACGGGTGTCGGTCGTGGCGTTGAGGTAGGTGGTGGTGGAGGCGTTGTTGGCGTGGGAATGGGGGACGGCGATGGCGCAGCTACGACTGCGGCCGCCGTCGGTGTCGGTACTGGGGCCGGCTCAGGTTCTGAGTCGCCACATGAGGTCAACACCACGGCGAAAAGCACCGAGATTGCCACGGCCGTAAGCGATAGTTTTCCCGGGCAACGTAAATTGGGGCGGCAGCGCCGCAATGGCAATACCACCCCAATCATGGTCGATTCTCTCTGGGTCGGTTGAGCCGACTCAGCACCTTGCCCCCTACAGAACGTGGTAGAGGAGCAGGTGCTCCCGAAGCACGTCGTTGGCGAAGTCGTTCTCGACGTCACGCCAGACCGAGTGAATGTGGTTCGCCCCGTTCTGCCTGTTGTCGAACTCGACCACGAAGTTACCACCGTGGATGCGGTAGTAGTGCTCCTTGCCTTCCTGAGTCGCTCCGCCCCATGCCCAGTGGAGGCCTTCGAAGCCTTCGGATTCGAGCCGGTCCCACTTCTGCTGGGCCATGTCGCTGCGTACCTGGTTGACGTACACCTTCACCAGGCTGCGCAGAATGTCCTTCTGAGTGTCGTTCATCTTTGACGCCGGGAGACCCTCTTCAGCAGGCAGGGAAACTCGGGAAGAGTTGTAAGTAAGGATGTCGTACGGGGCTTCACCGTATATCTTGGCCGTCGACGACTGACCTTTATCCAGGCTGTTCATCAGCTCGTAAGCGAGATCCTCCCGCTGGTCGAGAATGCGCAGGCCCTTCTTTGGCCCCTTGCGGACCTCAGCAGGGTTTGCCCCGAAGAAGAACGGAGTCATAGAGATGAACTTGTCTTCCCATAGGCTGAAGTTCAGTGAGATATGGTGACCCTCGACGCGCCAACCCCAGGGTTCGCTGTCATCGCCGGGCTTACCGAAGACCGTCCAATAGTAGAGGTCAGGATCGCGGAGGAAACTGGTAATGCCTGCCTCCTTTTCCAACGGACCGAGGACGGACTCGTGCTCAATGATGAGCTTGGCCTTCTCGAACGAATCTTCAGTCAGGCCGGTCGCCATGAGCGAGTAGGCGAGCTGGCGCTGGTCGTCATCCATGTCCCTCAGTGGCAGGCCGTGCCTGTTGACTGGCGGGTAGTACCAGAAGATGCGCTCGCCGTCCATGTACTCATATACAGTCTTATCTCGCTGGTCACCGCTGAGGCTCTCGACGAATTTCTTCGCGGCCTCTGTCATGCCAGCGGCTGATCCATGCTTGTGTGCGATCGTCATCCGGTAACCTCCTCAGATGGTTGAGTGAGCATAGCATATCGTATTGTGAGTGTCAGGTATCTGAGTCAGCAGCCAGCCGCTAGTCAGCCCTGACCAGCTTCTGGAAAGCACGAACGTTATCCGGCGGGGTTTCCGTGTGGCTTATGTTGGTGTGGGCGACCTCGCCAACGTAGATGCTCTTGTGGGAGTCAACGGCGATACCGTGAGGTGAGATGAACTGCCCGACATCCAGCCCATAGCCATTGCCAAGGCGTTCCAATACTTTGCCTGATGTGGTCATGATCGCTACCCGTGGGCCGATGTTCGGCATATTGCGGTTGACTGCCATGCCCCAGCCCAGTTCGCCAACATAGACTCGCTGGTCGTCGTCGATGTAAATTGCGCACGGTCGGTGGACGTTGTACCAGACGTCTTCCAGTTTGCCCTCGCGGTCGAATACCTGGATGCGGTGGTTCTCCCTGTCGCAGACGTACACGTAGCCGTCTCGGTCGGACGCGATGTTGTGAACGATGTTGAACTGCCCAGGGTCGGTTCCGGGTCCGCCCCACGACATGATGTGCTCCCCATCGGGGGTGTACTTATGGACGCGGCTGTTGGCGTAGCCGTCGGTAACGAACAGATCGCCGTTCGCCGGGTCAGTCGCTACGTGCGTACACCTATTGAATGGGTCTCCAGAGAAGGCTGGGGCGGGCTGGTTGGCCACACCGATCGTCATAAGGACTTCACCATCCAGGGTGCACTGCCTCACCGTGTGATCGCCGTCGTCAGTGCAGTAGAGCGTGTTGTCCGGCCCCCTGCTGACACCGTGTGCTCGCGTGAAGAGGTCCTCCCCCCAGGTCTTGATGAAGTTGCCGTCCTTGTCGAAGACGACCATCGGATGGTCTCCCCTGCTGAAGACATAGACGTTGTCGTCATCGTCCGTGATGACGCCGGCCACTTCCCGCCAACCAATTCCAGCGGGCAGGCTCTCCCATCTGACAGCCACTTCATAACCGAATTGACCTGTTCCCAGTTTTATCGTACTGACCATGCGCCTTCTCTCCTCCTACTGTTATAGATATAGCAGCGTACGAATGGGAGTCAGTTTACAGCCTTGGACATTGAGTTGACAGTTCCATTTCCAGGTTTGGCAGTAAAGGCGCGGTCAAGGGTGTACAATGTCGAGAATCCAGCATTCAGGGAGGATGAGATGAGCAACGGCGCGCAGGGAACCATAGTGTCCATATACCTCTGTACGGGCCACCGGGACCCGATGAAGAGCGTTGAGTCGGCGGATATGACTGCTGGTTTTGGGATAGAGGGAGACCGCCACGCAGTGTCTGAGGGGGTCAGGACGGCACGCCAGGTCCTTATCATGGATGAAGAGACGCTTGGGAAGTTCAGCCTCAGCAGCGGGGAAGTCCGCGAGAACATCACCACCTCAGGGATAGACATGCACTCGATTGAGGCCGGTCAGCGAGTGTCCCTTGGTGATTCTGCAGTTGTGGAGATTACAGGCTTCTGCACTCCATGTGCCCGGATGGACGAGATCCGAGATGGGCTAAGAGTGGAACTTGAGGAGCAGCGTGGCATGTTGGCGACCGTTATCCAGAGTGGGTCGATTTCGGTCGGCGACGCCGTCAAGGCGAAGGAAGCGGCGGCCGTCTAGCAGGGTACCTGTAAAGAAAGAATAGGCGCCGAAGACTGAGCTTCGGCGCCAAGTGTGGGGTTGGAAGGGCGCGGGGCCTTAGACTGGGCTGCTGACGGACATCTCCGCCGGTTCCAAAGGGGAGGAACGGCCCCACGTCCCTGAAGATGAAACGATATCTACTAGTTGTAGATGTGCTTGCGGACCATCTCCTTGAAGTCCCTGCGGGCCTCGTCGAAGGTTGGACCTGGGCAGTTGCTGCGCGTCTGGACGTTGAAGAAGTAGCTGTCCAGGGCGTCTATGCCACGTCTGCGTCCAAGGATGGTCTTTACTCTGTTTATCATTATGACTCTCCTTAGGTTGTGATCCGAATCAATTTGTAGAATACTGTGTTCTACAATTTCATTATCCCCCGAACATAGCATCCTGTAAAGAGATAATGCTCGATAGTTATTATTTTCGCTATTGATGTAAGGCGGTGATCTAATGGAGATTAGAGAACTGAGGAGCTTCTGCTCTGCTGCCCGATATAGGAGCATCTCCCGAGCGGCAGAACACTTGGGAATGGGGCAGCCCACGGTCACTACGCACATCAAGAAGCTGGAGTCGGAGCTAAACACAGTTCTGTTCGACCGCGTTAAGCGTCCGATTCAGCTTACGCTTGCGGGCAAGAGGCTTCAGGAGTTGGCGGTACCCCTCGTAGAGGGTCTCGATGCACTGGTCCAGTCGGCGTCAGAGGCCGAAGAGCGGGGACCTGTGGTTCTGGTGGCTACACCGGACATCATCCCGCATACACTGCTCAGCGTCGTGAGGGTTTTCGCGAGCATCCATCCCCAGATTCACCTGACGATCAGGTCGGCTCCCAGAACGCAAATCATGCGGATGATTGCGGACGGTGATGCAGACATCGGCATCGTTCAACACTACGACAGAGATGAAGCGTTCATGTTCGAGGGGCTATTTGTCTACGAGCGGGTGCTAATCACGCCACCGAACCACCCTCTGGCCAAGGAGCCGGTGGAGTCCATAGAGCAGATTGCGAAGTATCCGCTCATTATGATGACTGAAGGAACACACACTCGCGACCTGCTCGAGTCTGAGTTCAAGAGGCGCGGGATAAGCTACGAGATCGTCGTCGACCTGGACAGCATGGACATGATCAAAAGGTACGTGGCTCTGGGGATGGGAATCTCGGTCGGCCCGCGACTTGCAATCGACCCGGAAGACCACGAAAACCTCGGTGTTGTCAGCCTGGCCCACATTTTGCCCGTGGAACAGGGAGGGATCGTGACGCTGAAGGGCAAGCAGATCTCAAAGCCGGCGGAACGGTTTATCTCCGTTATGCGAGACACGCTGGCCGCTGCGGCCCACTAACACTGAGAACCTAGGTGGCCTTCTTCACGCCCACCAACTTGCCGACGACCAGGAGTCGATGGTCATAGACGAGGCGTGGAACGCACGACACGAGCGTGATCGTGGACTCTTTGGTCTGGTACAGCTGGATTTCGTCCTGATGAACGACTTCGGTCTCGGTAATCTGATATAGGAACTCGTCACCGTCTTCATTGAGTAGACTGACGTAGACGGGGTCGCCACTGTTGACCAGTGCTGGTATCTCAGGCAGCTTCTGGAAGACGTTGCCCTCTCCCCGGATGGGGCTCTCGAGGTGTCCGAACAGCCAGGTGTTGCCCTGTTCACCGGGATTGGACGTCTCCGGGATTCGTCCGACAACGTGCTTCGGGGTCTCGTACTGGCGGCTGTCACCAATGTCGATGATCGCCAGATTCGATACTGCAGAGTCGACCCCTATACTTGGTATTCGGATGTGGCTTGCGTCAGGCGCTGTACCCCTAGGCATTCCCTGTGACGAGTCGATGCTGACGTAACCGTCCGGACGCAGGACTGCCCCGTATGCGTAGAGGTCTGCTCCGGCGGTAAGCGGCTGGTCCCAGTACTTGGGATGTATCTGGTAGCCGGGATAGATAGCGTTGTAGGCGTAAACCAGACCGGCCCCGCTCAGTTCTTCAGGATGGTCCGACGGGTCGCTGGCATCCTCTGCAATTGCAGACTGTGCCAAGTCAGGTGCTGCGGAAGCGGTCGGTTCGGCTTCTACGGCGAACACGACAGCAACCGGCGTCGCCGGCTTGCTTGCAGGCACTCGATCGCCATTTGCCTGTTCCCCGACACGTACCTGAATCTCCTTGGCAGCAGTTTGTATGGGCTTGAAGCTGCCATCGGGCATCAGTGCGCCGCGAACCTGGGGGACCTCTGTCGGTACAACCTCCATGGCAATGGGCCCCGGAGCAGCAGACTTCAGATCCTCCAACTGAGTCGAGTTGTATCGTCCCAGTGTGTAGTAGATTCCAACTGCGATTACTATGACCAGGCCGACCAGAACTAGGGCGGAGCCGACTACCAGCTTTCCAGTCCTGAGTCGCAGAGTCTTCCTCTCAGAGCCTTCCATATTTATGGTCGCAATAATCCAAGGGTCTCGTAGATCCAGATTCAGTATACCACCGCCATAGCACAGCCACACGCAGACTCGGCAGAAACGAAAAGCAGCCCGCGGTTGGCGGGCTGCTTTCGTCAGCAATTGTTAGCTGATCAGGTTACCTTAATCTGGGTGAGTGCATCGCTCCGTTGGCGATTGGCTCGTTCAGGTAAACGTCGCCGTTGCGAATCTTGATATTGAACCCGCAGTCAGGATTGCTGCAGACCCAAGCCTTGTAGTGAATGGCCGCGCCCTGGCTTCCGAAGTCGGACAGCGGCAACAGGTTTCCTTCGGTACAAACCAAACAGATGGGGAAGTCTCTACCCTCCACAAATACCTCCTCGAATATCCACGTTTCAGACCGCGCGAAAGTATAGCAAAGCGCCTGAGCCGGAAACAAGGAGATGTCCCTGTCCGGCACTGTCAGTCTTGAGCCGCGTCAAGACGCGGTGCTACGATACCGCGCAACCTCATAGCCAGTTCACAATTATGAAACGCTACATAGAAATTATCGAGAAGGTGGTCAGCGCGCCAGCCTTCGAGATCGCCATAATAGCGATAATCATCTTCAATGGCGTGCTGCTCGGAGTTGGGACTTCTCCGGCGTTGAGTGATCGCTACGGGGACTGGGTCCACATTGGGAACCAGGCAGCCCTGGTCATCTTCATAGCCGAGGCAATACTCAAGATGGTTGCCGCCTCTCCCCGTCTCTTCGGGTACTTCAGGGATGGCTGGAATATCTTCGATTTCCTGGTGATAGTGTTCGCACTCATTCCGGCCACAGGCCAGTTTGCGATGATCGCCCGGCTCGCGCGGCTGCTGAGAGTCCTGCGCCTCATCTCAACTATCCGTGACCTGCGCCTGATCGTCGCTGCGCTGGTGCGATCTATCCCCAGCGTCGGACACGTGATGATGTTGATGAGCATCATCGTGTACATCTACGCGATCATGGGCTATCACCTCTTCCACGAAAATGACCCGGAGAGCTGGGGAAATCTGGGAATCTCTCTGCTCACCCTATTCAACGTGATTACACTGGAGGGCTGGACTGATGTGATGGCCAAGGCAATGGAGGCACACTCCCTCGCCTGGATCTACTTCGTCAGCTTCGTAATCGTGGGCACGTTCGTTGTGATCAACCTGTTCATCGCGATCATCATCAACAACCTGGACGAAGCCAAGTTGGAACGACTGCGGGAAATAGAAACTCCGGTTTCACGGGAAGAGCTAGTCAGAGAGATCCGGGCCACACAGGATGCGTTGATGCGACTCGAGACTCGACTCGACAACGATCGAGATCGAACCTGATCCGTTGCCTTCCCTGCGGATTGTCACCGCGATACAAGCCCTCTCACAGGGAGGGATCGCAGCCTCGCCAATCAGTCCACGAACCGTACGCGACACAGGGGAGTGTGGATGGACCCTTCCGGGTGAAGCGTGCTCTGGAAGAGAGTGATTGCATCCACCCTGAATGCAACTCTCGCGTGCCCCACCGTCGAGACCTTGTCAACGACCCGGCGCCTGTCTGAACCCAAGACCCTTTCACGAAGCCTGGCCAGCGTGATATGTGGATTGAAACGGCGTCTGTCCCGACTGAATCCTACGGCTGCTAACTCACTCTCAACGCGCTCGTGAAGTTCCTCCAGATCGTCAATATCGCCTGACACTCCAGCCCAGAGGACTCTCACTGACCGGGTATTGGGAAAAGCGCCAACCTCGACTAGAGACAAGTCGAACGGTCGAGACTGGGATGCCGAGGCGCGAATCGCGGCGATTGCCCTGGGGACAGCGTCGGATTCGATGTCCCCAAGGAAGCGGAGCGTGACGTGCACTCCTTCAGGCCGGACCGCTCGAACGCCGCGTATTTCCAGTTCTGAAACGGCCTTGGTGAGTCGTTGGACCTCTGCTTTCGCCTCTGCAGACAGCTCGACGGCTATGAAGCAGCGGACCTTGTCTTCACTCAAAAGTTCAGGGCCCTTCTCCAGGTAATCAGGAGTGTGACGAGGCCTGTCACTCGATATCACCAAGCCACTGCACGATCGACTGTCCGATCTCGTCCGGTGAATCTTCCTGGATGAAGTGGACGCCCTTCACCGTGACCTCTCTCTGGTTGTGCCAGGTCCGGCAATAGTCACGTTGAGTTCCGGTCAAGATGGCCCCAGGGTCGGCGTTGATGAAGAGCTTGGGTACGTCTGATCCAGATAACCACGCTGAGTAGTCATCGACGATCTGTACAACGTCTTCAGGTTGGCCACCCAGCGGGATCTCACGTGGCCACGTGAGAGTCGGACGACGTGACTCTCCAGGCTCCAGGAATGGTTCCCGGTAGACAGCCATCTCCTGTTCTGTAAGGTCTCGAATGATGCTGCCGGGAAGAACGCGTTCAACGAAGACGTTGTTATCAAGGACCATCGACTCTCCTGAGTCCGACCTGAACCCCTGGAACACCCTGGTTGCGGCGTCCGGCCACTGTTCCCACGTCAGGCTCTGGACGATGGCTTCCATGTAGACGAGTCCCGCGATCCGATCGCGGTGCCGGTTGGCCCAGTGGAACGCCAGCGCCGATCCCCAATCGTGTCCAACCAGGATGATGTCTTCTCTAATTCCAATTGCATCGAACCAGGCATCGAGGTAGCGCGCGTGTTCGACGAACCTGTAGGAGCCTGATGGCGCCCTGCCCGACCGGCCCATACCAATAAGGTCGGGAGCGAGGCATCGAGCTGCAGGCTTGACCTCTGCGATGATGTTCCTCCACAGGAAAGAACTGGTGGGGTTGCCGTGAAGGAAGACGACCGGGGTGCCTACGCCAGTGTCGACGTAAGACATCCCGGAATCGAGCACGGGAACGCGCCTTCTGGGGTGTGGGTCGAGCGGCAAGATAGACATGTGACACCTCATCGGAAGATTTCGCGAGGGCAACTTTAGCAGATTGGTCAACTGCTATACTCGACCACAGGTCTACAGCATGCCGATTACGAGTACGGAGGTCAGTAAGTGACACAGGCGTTCTCAGGGGAACCACTCAAAGGAGAGGTGTATCCGGACACACTCGACGAGCAGTTCCGGGCCATCCAGGCCGATGAGACTGTGCGCAGATTCAGGGAGTCGCGCGAGAGACTGGCCGAGGTCGACCCCTACAGGCCGCTCTATCACTTCTCATCGCCTGAAAACTATATGAATGACCCGAACGGGCTGTGCCAGTGGCAGGGTCGTTATCACATGTTCTACCAGTTCAGACCGGTCGGGATAGATCGCGTTCACTGGGGACACACGGTGAGCGATGACCTGATCCACTGGCGTGATCTCCCAATGGCGCTCTACCCGGACGTGGAGCGGGACTGCTTCAGCGGACAGTCACTCGTCGAGGATGACCGGGTGATAGCCATCTATCACGGCACACAATCCGGCAACGCCATCGCGACGGCGTCCGATCCCCTCCTGCTGAACTGGGAGAAGCATCCCGACAACCCGGTGATTCCAGGAACCAACCAGGGGACCGGCGACGCCGGGTACCGCGTGTTTGACCCGTGCATATGGAAGGAAGACGACGGCTACTACTCGATCTCCGGCACCTATCAAGACGGCCAGCGTGGATTCGACGCGGTCGGCGTCGACCATCTATTCAGGTCCAGTGACCTCTCTGAGTGGGAATACCTGGGCCCCCTGATGGAGGATGCCTTCTTCGCAGAGCCTGGAGAAGACGCGGCGGTACCCAACTTTTGGCCGATCGGCAACGGCAGGCACATGCTACTGCTCTTCAGCCACAAGCGGGCCGGACGTTACTACGTAGGCAGGTACGACGCCGACACTCATCAATTCACGCCGGAGTCGCACGGGCGCATGAACTATGGACCCTGGGTCGTGGGCAGCCTGCACGCGCCTTCGGCGACGATAGATGACTCAGGCCAGTATCTGGGTATCTTCAACCTCCACAAGGGCAGAGATACAGAAGAGACCGACGAGATGATGACGCTGCCACGTCACTACTGGTTGGACTCGGCCAACATACTTCAGATGGCGCCAGTGAGTGAGGTCGAGTCTCTGCGGTCTGACCATCGCTCGGTAGGGGCGATGGAGATTCCGGCCAACGAGGAAATTATTCTGGACGGCATCGGAGGCAAGGCAATCGAGCTCAGGGCGACGATCGATCCTGGAACGGCGAGGGAAGTGGGATTCTACATCCTGCGCTCCCCAGACGGGTCGGAGAGAACGCGGATATCGCTCTACCCGAACGACCACCGGCGATTCGAGACCAGCTCGCTCCAGATAGACGTCTCCGAGTCGTCAGCCAGAGACGACGTCTGGGCACGTTCAGCCGAGATCGGCCCTCTGGCACTGGCACAGGACGAACCTCTCGAACTCAGAGTGTTCATCGACCGCAGTGTCATTGAGGTGTTTGCGAACGATAGACAGTGCCTGACAGTGCGGGTATATCCGGGTCGTGAAGACAGCAGGGGCGTTTCTCTCTTCGCAAGGGGAGGTAGCGCAAGACTGCAGTCACTGGATTGCTGGCAAATGCAGAGCATCTGGCCGGAACTGACCCGACTCGAGGGGGACTGACCGTAAACAGCTCAGAATTGACTATCACTCACATCTGCAATAATCTCTCCTGAAAGTAGCTAATTACGACCAGCGAGGTACCACATGGTAGTGAGCACCAAGACTGACACCAACCTGATTGCGCATCTGCTGCGGCGGGCAGCCTTCGGAGGCAGTCGTGACGAGATAGAGGAATGGGCGGAACGAGGCTACGAGGCTGCCGTCAATGACCTCATCAATCCGTCCGAGCCTGAGTGGGCTGAGGTGTTCCTCGCAAGGCGGTTCCACTTTGAGCAGTCCGGGATGCTGACACCCCAGGGTGGGCCGGCACACTGGCTGTACCGGATGATCACGACCAAGGCGCCCCTTCACGAAAAAGTGGCGCTGTTCTGGCACGGAATCTTTGCCACCGGATACCCGAAGGTCATTCACGGAAAGGCGCTGTCCGACCAGATCAGGACGTTCAGACTGCACGGCATGGGCCGCTTCGACAATCTGCTGCTGGAGCTTGCCAAAGACCCAGCGATGATCGTGTGGCTTGACAACCAGGACAACCACAAGGATGCGATCAACGAGAACTGGGGTCGAGAGCTACTCGAGCTCTTCTCCATGGGAGTCGGGAACTACTCCGAGGATGACATCAAGGAGTGCGCGCGGGCGTTCACAGGCTGGACGCTTGGCAACACCGAGTACATGGTGCTGCGCTCGATGCGGGACTCGGACTGGCCATACGGCCGAATCGCATGGCACTTCGAGTTCAGAGAAGACGACCACGACGACGGAGAGAAGACCTTCCTGGGTAATACGGGCAACCTTAACGGTGAAGACATCATCAGGATCATCTGCGAGCAGGAGGCGACCGCGCGATTCATCGCCAGGCACATGTACCACTTCTTCGTAGCCGATGAGCCGCCGGTGCCCTCGTGGCCATACACTCCTCCAAGGGATCCCGAAGCAATCGACATCCTGGCTCAGGCCTATTTCGACAACGACCACAGCATCAAGGCCATGCTGGAAACCCTGCTCAACTCGGACTCCTTCAAGTCTGAAGACGTTCGTTACGAAAAGGTGAAGGGCCCGGCTGAGTTCGTCACGGGTGTGTTAAGGCTCACGAACGAGTTCGACCGTCCCAGGCGCGAGATCCTGGACAGGTACTTCCAGACCAACTTCATGGGACAGATGTTGACAAATCCCCCCAGCGTCGAGGGCTGGCACCAGGGTGTTGAGTGGGTAGATACAGGAACCCTGATCGAGCGGATCAACTTCGCATCCGAGCAACTCGGGGATGAGTCCAAGGCAGGTGTGCGGAGGATGGTGGACTCGATCATTAGCGCAGATCCCGATCCCTCCCCTGACGACCTGGTTGCCCTGTGCCTCGAGAATCTGGGGGCGATCGCAATCTCTGATGCGACCCGAGGAGTTCTTCGCAAGCGTGCGGAAATGGGCGAGCACTCCAGGAACAAGGTCTTAGAGATGCTCAGACTGACCGCCGCGACGCACGATTTCCAGAGGGCGTGATCGGCCTGAGGTCACGCCTCGAGGGGCGAGTCAGTCTCGATTCAGTTCAGTTACGGAACGCTCCAGCGGCTTAACTAACCGGAGGAACCCCATTGGTTGCCAGTGCAGCACAGACAGCGTCCAAGATTCTCGAGTACAGCCTGACCGTAGGGATGTCAGTGATGGAGGGACGCGGCTTCTACTACCCTGTGGACACGCTCCCCACGTCGCATGGGCGTCTGTATGTCGTCAACCGGTCGGTCGACGGCGTCGAACGTGGTGTGCGGGTGACCATGTGTGACATCAACAGCGATTATTACGGTACGTTCGGGGCCGCCGGCAATGGCGACGGTCAGTTTGTCCAAGCCTGCGGTATTGCTGAGGACAGCCAGGGAAGAGTCTACATCGCCGACGAGTACGCTAATCGAGTTTCTGTGTTCGACCTCGAAGGCAACTTCCTGTCGAACTGGGGAACGACCGGCAACGCTGAGGGCGAGTTGGATGGGCCATCAAGCGTGGCCGTGGGACCCAACGACACAGTGTACGTCTCAGACACGCACAATCACCGCGTGCAGCGGTTCACGGCAAGCGGCGCTTCGATCGACAGCTTTGGCTCTCAAGGCACCGGCGACGGCGAGTTTGATTTACCGTGGGGGCTGGCGGTGGCTCCGGATGGCGATGTGTATGTAGCCGACTGGGGAAACGACAGGGTGCAGAGGTTTACGGCAACCGGAGACTATGTGGCGACCTACGGCTATTCTGGAAGGGGCGATGGAGAGCTGAGACGGCCGTCCAGCGTAGTGGTCGACGAGAGGGGCCTGGTATACGTCGCCGACTGGGGGAACGAACGAGTGCAGGTCTTCGGACCTGGCGGAGAGTTTGTCCAGAAGCTCCGAGGTGAGGCCACAGAGTCGGAGTGGGCCAAGATCTTTCTTGGCGTGAACAAGGAAGAAGCCGCGGCCAGGAGCCGTGCCGATCTGGAACCCGACATCGAACTATACGACCCTGACGACCCGCACGAAGAGTCGTCTCACTTCGAGAAGCTGTTCTGGTCTCCTGTGTCAGTAAAGCTGGACGGCGAAGGTCGGCTGTACGTCACGGAGAGCAACCGCCACCGCATCCAGATCTACCAGCGGGCGTCGTAGCCCCGTATCGGAGTACGGGGTGACGGAGGTGATGTCGCTCACCGACAACTATGATGCCGTCGTAATCGGCGGTGGGCCAGGCGGAAGCAGCGCCGCTACACTGCTTGCCAAGAGAGGTTGGCGAGTCGCCCTGCTGGAGCGCGAGCGTTTTCCCCGTCAACACGTCGGTGAGTCCCTGCTACCCGCCTCCATGCCTGTGCTGGAAGAGCTGGGCGTGCTCGACAAGGTGGAGGCAGCAGGATTCCCCAAGAAGTGGGGAGCGACCATGCTTTGGGGACGAGAGCCGGAGCCCTGGAGCTGGTACTTCAGCGAGACCAACCGGACGTATCCTCACGCCTACCAGGTGTGGCGTCCGACCTTCGACAAGATACTCCTGGACAATGCTCGTACTGCTGGTGTTCACGTCCACGAAGGCTGCCAGGTCACTGGCGTTGACTGCGGCGCTGATCAGGTCAGTTCACTTAGCTATCGCACAGACGACGGGGCCAGCGGGACGATCGAAGCTGAGTGGATAGTCGACGCGAGTGGGCAGTCTGCCATTGTGGGACGGGCTCTTGGACTGCGTCGGTGGGATGAGCGCTTCCGGAATATGGCCGTCTTTGGGTACTTCGGGGGATCGGCGCGTCTGCCGGAGCCGGACAACAGCAACATCTTCATAGAGTCGTACGAGGACGGCTGGGTATGGAACATTCCGCTGTGGAAAGGACTGAGCAGCGTCGGGATAGTCGTCGACTCTGCACAGGGCGCATCCGGCATCGCGGAATATAGTGTCGATGGCTACTTCAGGAGACAGCTGGATTCCACATCACTGAGCAGCAAGATGCTGTCGAGCGCACGTCTGACAGATGGGCCGCACGTAGTCAAAGACTGGTCTTACACATCGACTCAGACAGTTGGCGAGGGGTGGATTCTCGTTGGCGACGCCGCGTGCTTCGTCGATCCGCTCTTCTCGTCGGGAGTCCATCTTGCGATGATGTCGGCTGTCATGGCTGCCGCCTACCTGGACGCTTGCCGCAACGATCCTTCCATGCGCGGCCCGGCGGCTCGCGTGTACCAGGAGCTGTATCACACGGAGTACAGCCACTTCCGCGAACTGGCAGCACTCTTCTACGCGAGCAACAGGACAGTGGAGTCCTACTTCTGGGAAAGTCGTCGCATACTGGGAGAGCCCGAAGACGACGAGGCTCGGAAGTCGTTCGTTCGTGCCGTTGCCGGGCAGTCCGCAAGGGGCTACGAACGGGCTGTGCTGTCCAAGGGGGCCCTACCTGAGGAGTTCAGTAGTTCGGTTAGAGCACTGGAGTCTGAGAGACAGGAGAAGGCAAAGGGCTTCGGTGCTAATACAGCCCTTGAAGACGTACCGGCCTTGGCGCGAGGCGCGACGGTTGATCGGAGGCCAATTTTCGCTGAGGGACAGTTCCAATGGAGCGATGTGCTCATCAGTCCTCAGCGTCCTGAAGGCGTCGCGGTCAGCCCATTCGTTGCCAGCCTTGTCTGTGAGATCGATGGAAGCAGAAGCGTACGCCGAATCGTGGAGAGCATTGGCGTAAGGGCATCCGGGCAGTTGGATGAAGATAGCGTTGCCCAGGCTGTCCTCAGCACGCTGAAGATCCTGACGGTTGACGGCTTGGTCGACAAACGGGCTCGCAACCCTCGCGTCTGAAGCTGGTATCTGTGTGCTTTGCCGTAGTCAGCACCTGCTACAATTGGCGGTGGAGTTGACTCACGCCGTTGCATCCCTTGAATACCCCTGAGTCGGAGAGTGATCAGGCCGCCGAGCTTGAAGACCTGCGCGCGTCTGCACTCAGCCTCCTGGACTTCGATGAGATACGCCTACGGCTCGCTGACCAGACCACGTTCCACGAAGCCAGACGACTTGCTCTTGAGATAGAGCCGTCTTTCGACCCACACGAAGTTGGGAGACTCCAGGACGAAACTGCCGACGCCTGCGCACTGCTTGAGGAGATCGACGACCTGAGTCTGGATTCGGACTCAGACACCACCGAGCTTGTAACGCGAGCTGCCCTCGGAGGCATACTCAGCGGCGGGGAACTTCTGGCAGTCGCCGGATCGCTGGAGGTGCACAGCAGGGCTCGAAACTCGATCTCGAGGGCCAGTCGGATAGCGCCACTTATGGCGGACCTGGCCAGCGTGATTCCCGATCTCAGAGAGCTGCGACGGCAGATACGCTCGAAGATCAATGTCAGGGGCGATGTTGCGGACGACGCTACTCCATCCCTGCGAGCACTGCGAAGCCAGGTGCGATCAGCCCACGAACGTGTCACAGAGGCGCTGCAGCAGTTCATCGGCTCGAATACCGGTAGGGACGCTCTCCAGGAGCCGATAATCTCGGTACGGGGAGACAGACTCGTCGTACCCGTGAGGGCTGACAGGCGGCATCGCGTTGCAGGCATCGTCCACGATGCGTCAAATACCGGCGCAACGGTGTTCGTTGAGCCTTTCACGACCGTTGAACTCTGCAACGACTGGCGTGAGCTGGCCCTGGAAGAGGAGCGAGAGGTCACTCGCGTGCTCCGGGACCTGTCGACTCTCGTAGGCGCTGTTGCTGACGACATCAGGATTGCCAACCGGACCACGGCAAAACTTGACCTCGCACTTGCGCGGGCCAGGTACAGCAGGCGACTGGACGCGGTCACCCCTGCCACAGCTGCGGCTGGACAACGACTCCGACTCATCCGAGCGAGGCATCCGCTGCTGGAAGACGACGTCGTGCCGCTGACGGCCCACATAGGGCCCGACTGGTCAGCACTCGTGATAACCGGACCAAACACAGGGGGAAAGACTGTCGCAATGAAGACCGCGGGGCTGGCAGCGCTGATGCACCAGTCGGGTCTGAGAGTGCCCGCCGATGAAGGTAGCGCGCTGCCGGTGTTCGATGGCGTTTTCGCGGACATCGGCGACCAGCAGAGCATCTCGGACTCCGTATCGACGTTCGGGTCGCACATCCTCAACGTAGGGAAGATTCTCCGCCATGCGGGACCACAGTCGCTCGTCCTGCTCGATGAGTTGGGTACCAGCACCGACCCGGAAGAGGGTTCAGCCCTGGCAAAGGCGGTGATTTCACACCTGGCGAACAGCGGAGCGGCAACGATAGTGACAACCCACCACAGGAGCGTGGCCGCTTTCGCCGACACATCGGACGGCATGTTGAACGCGAGCTTCCAGCTCGACCCGGACACGCTGGCGCCGACCTACGAAATGACCATAGGAACGCCTGGCAGGAGCTACGCGATGGCGGTTGCGGAGCGCCTGGGGCTTCCGAGTGAAATCCTGGAGGAGGCTCGAAACCTCATCGAGCCGCAGCACCTGCTGTTCGAGGACTGGTTGACCGAACTGCAGCGCGAGCGACAGCAGCTACTGACAAACGTCGAGGAGGCTTCCAAAGCACGTGCCGAGGTGGAGTCGCTGCGTGAGGAGTTGGAGAAGCAGGTCGACTTTCTTGTCAATCACAGGGACGACCTGATGGAGTCCACCCGGAGGAGCATCCTTCAGCGGTTCCAGGAGATAAGCCGAAGACTCGACGGCGCCGAGGCGTCGCTGCGATGGGGAGTCCCAGCAGTGGCGGGCGGCAGTCCTCCTCCGACGTATGACCGTGTGGAGCGTATTCGCCGCGACCTGGCCTCCGTCGAAGTCCCCGAGAGGGCCCCGGTACAGCGGGTGCAGCCTGTGTCTCGTCCCCTGCAAGAGGGGGACAAGGTGTTCGTCAGGGGCATGAACCTCACCGGAGAGATCGTTGAGATACACCGGCAGAGCGACGAGGCGGAGGTCAGCATAGGCCGAGTGCGAGTAACCGTCGACCTTCACAGGCTGTCGCGAGTGGACAGTGACCATGACGATGACCCTGAAGCAGACACTCCTCGCGTGACGACGGATGTCTCACCGCCTATGCAGAGCATCGAGCTGGACATCCGGGGAATGCGAGCAGCTGACGCGCAGGTTAACCTGGACGAATTCCTGGATCGCGCCATTCTCGATGGAGCCTCCAAGCTAAGGGTGATCCACGGACGCGGCTCAGGCGTGCTGAGAAATGTGGTACGTGACCACCTTCGTTACCATCGGTCGGTCAGCGACTTTGGACCTGAGCCCAGGGAGCGTGGCGGCAACGGCGCGACCTGGGTCCAGATGGCGTGAACAACAGCTAACGTGTCCCTGGTCCAAGTTGCCATCTCACTCGGCGTACTAATAGGCATTGCATGTGCTGATTCGAGTGGGCCGAGTGGACCAGCTGTCGCAATAGGTGCCTCGTGGTTTGAAGTGGAGATTGCGGCGACATCCCAGGAGCGCAGTCGCGGATTGTCCGGCCGGGAGAGTCTCCCGGACTCGACTGGTATGCTCTTCGTCTATGATTCAGCCAGAACTCCAAGCTTCTGGATGAAGGAGATGCTGATTCCGCTGGATTTCGTGTGGATAGGAGACAACTGCAGCGTGGTGGACCTACACACCGATGTGCCTCCCCCGCCGCAAGGAACGGCCTCCGGGTCCCTTCCAACCTACCGGCCCGGCAGTCCTGTCAGGTATGTGCTCGAGATCAACGCTGGGAAAGTCGCCGAATTGGGTATCCAGGTTGGCGACCCCGTGCGTTTTGAAGGCATAGACGTGTCTGGAGTTGGCTGCCAGTGAGCTATCCAATACTCAGAGTTGTGTTCATGGGCACGCCGGCCTTTGCGGTACCGTCGCTGGATGCCCTGCTCAGGCGCGGGCACGATGTCGTCGGCGTGTTCACTCAACCGGACAGGCGAGCCGGCAGGGGCCGAAGGCTCAGGCCCTCTCCGGTGAAGGAGTTTGCCGAGCAGCACAACCTGCCGGTTTTCCAGCCTGCGTCGCTCAGGAACAGTCCAGAGGCATGTGATCAGCTCGCTGCACTGGAAGCGGACGCTATCGTTGTCGCCGCATACGGGCTGTTCCTCCCGAAGGTCGTGCTGGAGACTCCCGAGTATGGATGCTTGAACATCCATCCGTCCCTGCTGCCTAAGTTCCGGGGCCCATCGCCTGTAATCTCAGCGATCCTCGAAGGAGAAGAGACGAGTGGCGTCACCATCATGCTCCTTGACGAGGGAATGGACACCGGGCCCCTTCTGGCCCAAGAGAGTGTTGTCATCGGTAATGACGAGACATCTGACAAGCTGACAAATCGACTCTTCGATCTTGGAGCCGATCTTCTGGTACAGACCCTCGACGAGTGGGTCAGCGGAAATATCACCCCGTCCAGCCAGGACGACCATGAGGCGACGATTACGCGGCTCCTGAAACGCGAAGACGGCCTCATAGACTGGTCAGAGTCAGCGATCGAGATTGAGCGCAGGATCAGGGCGTTCACTCCCTGGCCAGGAACCTTCACTTCCTGGAACGGCAGTACGCTAAAGGTCTTGCGAGGTAAGGTCATTCCAGAAGACTGTCAGGCCGAACCGGGCACAGTGTGTATCGATCAGGGAGATCGAGTGCTCGTCTCAACCGGCGCGGGTGCTCTGAAACTGCTGGAAGTCCAATTGGAGGGTCGTCCCAGGTCCAGGTCCGCGGACTTCGCACGAGGTCAGCGTGACTTCATCGGCTCCGTACTCGGGGGCTGATGCTACAATTCGACTTCACGAGAGAACTAACAGGCAAAAACTGATAGGAGCACATTGATGGACAAGGCACTCGCCGGAGTCAAAATCGTAGATCTGAGCCGGGTGCAGGCTGGGCCATCGTGCGCTCAGCTCCTGGGCTTCCTGGGAGCCGACGTAATCAAGGTCGAGGACACCACAGGTGGCGACAGTACACGCTGGGAACTCGCCGCGCGGGACGACCAGGACAGCGTCTACTTCACGATCTTCAACGGCAACAAACGTGCCATCACGCTGAATCTTAAGACCGAGCGGGGACGCGAGATCTTCACGAAGCTGGTCGAGTGGGCGGACGTGGTACTGGAGAATTTCTCTAATGGCGTAATGGAGCGCCTGGGGTTCAGTTACGATCGTCTTAAGGAGATCAATCCGGGTGTAATCTACGCCACGATCAAGGGTTTCGGCACCTGGGGACCATACTCAGACTACAAGTCTTACGAACTAGCTGCGCAGGCTACGGCAGGACTGATGGCCGTAACGGGCTACCCGGACGGTCCTCCGATGTCGGTCGGAGTTGGTGCCGGCGACTCTGGTACGGGCCTGCACATGGCTATCGGCATCCTGGCCGCGCTCAGGCAGAGAGACAACACTGGTGAGGGGCAGAAGGTAGAAGTGTCGATGCAGGACGGCGTGCTGAACCTGATGCGCATCAGCATGATCCACCCCCTGGGCAAGGGTGAGTGGGGAGGCCGACCGGGTACGCGTGGATGGAGCGCCGTTCCACAGGTGTTCAGATGCGCGCCAGGCGGACCGGACGACTACGTGATGATCAACGTCCGGGGAGCGATGCTGGAACTGATCCTAGCGCTCATCGGTCGCGAGGACCTGCTTGCGGATGAACGATACTCTGAGGCCGAGTTCCAGGGTCAGCACGCGGACGAGATCCTGGCCGTTATCGAGGAGTGGACGATGCAGCGCTCCAAGACGGAGGCGTTCAAGACGCTCGCCGCGGCCGGAGCGTGGTGCGGACCGGTCCTGACTCCGCTCGAAGTGCTGGAGAACGAGCACCTGGAAGCACGCGAAATGCTGGTGACGGTGGAGGACTCGGACCGGGGCGACTATCGGATGATTGGCTGTCCGGTGAAACTGGAGAAGTCGCCAGTCACGGTCGAAGCTGCGCCCCAATACTCCGAGCACACAGACGAGCTACTGACAGAGATGTTCGGTGTATCGCCGGAGGAATTGCCGACGCTCCGGGAGCAGGGCGTAATCGTCTAGCCTCTGCACCTAGATCGTCACGCGCTCTTTCACCTCGTTCAAGACTGACACGGTCTCGTCCACTAGGTCGGCCATGATGTCGGCAGCTGGGCGTGCCTCATTGACCATGCCTGCACCCTGCCCTGCCGGGTTGAAGACAAGGTCGTAACGCTGGGCCTTCTCGGCTGCCTGGTTGAAAGTGGACATCAGAACGCCCTGGAGCGGCATATCGAGCGGTTCCAGCCCTGACGCTGCCCACGCCTGCACAATCGGCCCTTGGTACTGGCGTGCGGTCTTCCCCGTGAATGACCTTGAAATCTGGAAGTCCTCGGAGCGTCCTCTGATGATGGACTGCTGCTGCTGCGGGTAGATTCCGCACTCCTTGGCTGCAAGGAACGCGGTACCAAGCCAGGCTCCCTCAGCGCCCAGGGCTAGTGATGCGACTATACCCCGTCCATTGGCGATGCCCCCGGCTGCAACGACCGGTTTCGGAGATATCGCGTCGACTATCTGCGGCACCAGTGGCATGGTGGCGATTCGTCCCGTGTGTCCGCCGGCCTCAGTGCCCTGCGCGACAACGATGTCAACTCCAGCGGCGATCTGGCGCTGGGCATTGCGGACACTGCCGGCGAGTCCCATCACAATCACACCCTTGTCGTGCGCCTGGGGCACCATCCAGCCGGGGTCTCCAAGTGCGGCCGCGAAGACCTGCACATCCTCTTCCAGGATCATGTCTACCTGGCTTCGGGCAAGGGCAATTCCAATTTCTTTGGGAGGTGGAGGTGGGTCGACCCGGTCGAGTCCGAACTCCGCCATCAGCGTGTCGACGAACTCGGCGTGTCTGGGATACTGCCTGCGGACTGCGTCGACCTCGGACTCCTGCTGTCCATCACTGCCCCCGCGTTCGACCGAGCCTGTGACAACGGGAAGCAACAGGTCAACGCCGAAGGGCTTGTCTGTCAGCTCTCTGACCTTGCGGATGCGCTGACGAAGCTCGTCGACCTGTATGCCTGATCCTCCCATCACCCCGAGACCGCCAGCATTCGATACGGCGGCTACCAGTTCGGGAGGGGTCCATCTTCCCCCCATACCGGCAAGGCAGATGGGGTACTCAACGTTCAGCAGGTCGCAGAGTGCGGTCTTGAGGACTGGTCGGGCCATTGTACGCTCCCAGAGTGTGCAGAATCAGCGGAATTGTAGGTTTGAGTTCGGAGGAGTGTCAATCGAGTGAAGTGCGGCGCTCAGATCTCCCGGTATTTGGACATCCGGTAGGTCGCGAGTACTGCCGCAACCGCGTTGGCTGCCACTGAAGAGGCGATAATCATGGTGTACAGGGAGTCGGAGACGTCTATGACTGGAAGACGGAGCACTCCGAAGAACAGGCCGTAATAGGTATTGACGCCCTTTATCAGTACGACGAGATACGGGGCCACTATCGCCACACCCAGGGCAATTAACGCAAACAGCCACCGTATGCGGCGCGGGGTCTCCAGATTGTGCCACAGAATAGCAGTGATCAGCCCAGAAGGGACCCCTATGACAAGGGACAGAGTGACAATAAAGGTGTTTCCCGTGAGGGCAGGCCCATGAACATACGACCAAATTGCCAGCCAAACTACGAATCCGCTGATTGCAGAGCAAGCCAGGCCGAGCAGACCTCGAGCAAGCAGCACCAAGCCGATGTCTCCACCTTCACGTAGCATGGCATCCAGAAAGCCTCTTGTCGTTCGAAGCCTAGTCAAACTCTGCACTTCCCCTTGCGCGCGACATGCGTCACTATTGTGCGAATTACACTCGAGCCCCAATCACTGACTACGTAATGATTGTTGCTACTAGAGCGGCAAGCTAGTTGTTCGGTGGATTTCATTAGCAATTTAGCTTCCCCAGACTTGACAAATCAGTCACTAGCCTACAACATGAATCGTCAATAATGGGAAACCGTGTCTAGGGGGATACGAAGGAGATAGAGCATATGCGTTCTTTAGGTAAGATAAGCGCGGTCGTGCTGGCCATGCTTCTGATGGCTGCATTGTTAACGATAGCATGTAGCGCTGAGGAAGAAGAGCCCGCACCCGCACCCGCGCCCGCCGCTGCCCCAACAACGGCACCGGCCGCACCAGCGCCCGCCGCTGCCCCAACAACGGCACCAGCGGCCCCGGCGGCCCAGCCGACGGCCGCGGCCGCGGCCCCGGCGATGGCAATGAAGCGGGACATAACGATCACAATGGCAATACCTGAAGTTGCGGAACAGTTCGGCGACTTCGAGGTTCAGACCTACGGCGGAAGCCCGGGCGAGATCCAGATGGGCTTCTTCGACCAGCTGCTGGTCCACAACGGTGTGGATCCGCTCACGCCGTTCGCGGCTGAGTCATGGAGCATCAACGACGCTGGCACGGAGCTTACCCTCGTCATCCGCGACGACCTCAAGGTCAACACTCCTGAGGCATTCGCAGGGCAGGACTTTGGGTACATCACCGCGCACGACGTAGCCTGGAACATGAACAGGCAGAACGCCGTGGTGAACCCCAGCCTGGGCGCCGCGATTGGTGCGCAGCTCGGCGGCACCTTCGGCCCGGCCGAGGCAATCGACGACTACACCGTGAAGGCTCCGCTGGTAACGGACATCTTCTGGGGCATACCGATCAGCGAGTTCGACATCAACGACACGACAGTTCGCCTGGACAGCAAGACCGCCTTCGATACGCTTGGCGCTGATGCTGTCAAGCTGGTCCCGATCGGCTCAGGCCCGTTCACCATGGGCACGTGGACACCCAACTCCAAGGGCGAAGTCA
>JAGWBK010000007.1:0-39945 GCA_021295915.1 Dehalococcoidia bacterium | reverse complement strand
ACACCAACAACCCTGACGGCATGAGCGACATGGAGCAGGCCCGCCTCGTACGCTGGGCGCTGTCCCATGCTATAGACCGCCAGGCGATCGTGGACGTTCTGCAGGCCGGACTCGGCACGCCGATCTACCTTGAGCTGATGGGTCCAAAGTTCCCCGGCTGGCGCCCCGACCGCACGGTTACCTCCGCGATGGTCAAGGAAGCGCACGAGAGGTACAGCGGCGACATGACCGAGGACGTTCTCGGCCCTGGCACTGAATGGATCGAGTACAGCGAGTACGACAACGCCGCAGAGCCAAACCACGAATGGCCGTGGGAGGTCCCAACGGACAAGGCTGAGGCAGAGCGCCTGCTGGATCTCGCCGGATTCCCGCGCGGGAATGATGGTATCCGCTTCGAGATCAAGATGAACAAGTACCGCTGCGAGACCGGAGACGTCTGCCTTGAGCAGGCTGACGCGGTAGCCGCGGACTGGGAAGCAATCGGCGTAAGAGTCGAGCTCCTGACCGAAGAGTACGGCGGAGTGGTGGTACCTCCGTATCCGGTGGTCAAGAACTGCTCGGTCGAGACCGCGAACTACCCGTTCGACTGGCCTCCTCCTCCGTCGGACAGCACGTTCAGCCGTCCGGCCTGGGGCTGCGCATTCGAGAGCAAGTTCCTCGACTACATGTACATCAACATTAACGGTGAGAGGGACAAGCAGGCGCGTGAAGACCTGCACCTCGACATGGTTGACTACTACTACTACTGGCAGCTTTACGCCGGTATGGTACAGCCGCCGCGCGGCGTCGCAGCCAACCCTGAGACCGTTGAATCCTGGAACTCGCGCTCCACAGCAGCCGGATTCTGGGGCAGGCCACAGCACATCGTGCCGGCAGGCCAGTAGCAGTTGTAATTCAGGAGCGTGGTCTTGAGTGGCGCCTGCCGCTCAGACCGCGCTCCAACTGGCACATTCGTATGCAGGGCAAACTCCTCTCGGGTTCACCCTGCATAAGGACAAACGGAACTCCATCCGAACAAGGCCACTTAGATTAGGGAGGATTCGACCTATCCATGGGTAGATTTCTAGCCAGACGAGCCCTCTCCATATTCATCTCCATAATCGGAGCTACGGTAGTTATCTTCATCCTCAGCAGGCTTGGCCCAGACCCGACCATTCTGTTTATCGGCGATGCGCAAGTGGAACTGAGCGAAGAGCAGATTGCTGAGATCAAGCGGCATCTGGGTTTGGACAAACCGCTCCCGTTGCAGTATCTGACTTGGATGTGGAATCTAATACAGTTCGACATGGGGCAGTCGCTCGGATCGCTTCGGCCAGTGAGTGAGATCATCCGGGAACACTTGGGGATGACACTCAAGATCGCGGCGGGCGCGTGGATATTCGCGGTGGTTGTTGGTCTCAGCATTGGGGTGTTGGCAGCGGTCAAACGCGCCACTGTCTGGGACTACGTCGGGCGCGTGTTGGCGCTGTTCGGGCAGGCAACGCCGCAGTTCTGGACTGCGGTCATGGCCATACTCATATTCGCAGTTTGGCTCCGCTGGTTCCCGCCCGGCTGGTCCGGCGGCCCACCGGAAGGCACGTTCGCGCTTTCCTGGACGAATATCAAATACTACGTTCTGCCATGCATCGTACTGGGCTGGCCGGCGTCGGCGGGCATCATGCGCCTGACGCGCTCGGCAATGCTGGAGATTCTGGACTCGGAGTACATCAAACTGGCCCGCGCCAAGGGCGTCGGCCCATGGACGATCATCTGGAAGCACGGTCTTCGTAACGCGGTAATCCCGCCGCTGACCTCGGCGTTCGTGCTACTGGCGGACTACCTAAACGGCGCGCTGGTGGTGGAGATAGTCTTCTCCATGCCCGGCATCGGCATCGTCGCGCTAAACCGGGCCGTCTATGACAACGACTGGCCGTTGCTGGCAGGCACGGTCTTCTGTTTCATTGGGATCTATGTGTTCTTCGCATTCTTGGCAGATATCGCATACGCGCTCATAGACCCGCGCATCCGGTACGAGTAGGAATCACCAATATGCAGATGACCCAGATAGAACGCGACCTGCTGGGTATGAGAGACTACCCACCGGTAGTCAGCCAGATCAGAACCGTATGGGGGTTCATGCGGCGCTGGCCCGTGATTCCCATGGCTGTGCTGGCCACTCTGATATTTTGTGGCATATTCGCACCCTTGCTGGCAACTCACGACCCGTATGGTGGGCAGGACGCCGGACTCAG
Organism: Dehalococcoidia bacterium; assembly: GCA_021295915.1. NCBI lineage: Bacteria > Bacillati > Chloroflexota > Dehalococcoidia > Dehalococcoidia bacterium. The sequence goes on along the minus strand of JAGWBK010000007.1, from coordinate 37,714 downwards.
GTCGCGGCACATTCCCCCTCCGTGGGCACCCGAAGGCGACTGGGTGGGTACGGGAGACCCGGCGCAGGAAGCGACGAGGACCGGACACTATCTCGGCACGGATCACACTGGGCGCGACGTGTTTTCGCGTATGCTTTTCGGCGCGCGCATATCACTCGTCGTCGCCGCTATCGCACTGCTCAGCGGCTTCATAACCGGCACGACGCTAGGCATCGTCAGCGGATATTCCGGCGGCTGGATTGACGAAATCATTACCAGGATAGTGGACATCTGGCAGGCTCTTCCGTTCCTGATGGTCGCGCTAGTGTGCGTACTGCTGTTTGGACAGAGCACCGTTCTGCTGCTGGCCCTGATGGCCGCGCTGGCATGGAATCCGTTCGTCAGGGTCATACGAAGTCAGACGCTGGTCGTCAAGAACCAGCCGTTCGTGGACCTGGCTCGCGTGGCAGGATGCTCAACGATTCGGATTCTGCTCCGGCACATACTGCCCGGAGTCATAAACACCGCCGTAGTGATCGCCACGCTCAGCGTAGGCTCGCTCGTTCTGGCCGAAGCCGCTCTCAGCTTCCTTGGCGCGGGCGTACCACATCCGACTCCAACCTGGGGCAGCATGGTATCCGAGGGCAGAGGCTATATCGCCACCGCCTGGTGGCCGACCGTTATACCGGGCGTCGCCATCTTCCTGCTTGTGATGTCACTGAACTTCACGGGTGACTGGCTGCGAGACAGGCTCGACCCGAGGCTCAGGCAGCTGGTGGACTAGGGTCGCTGACGACCCTTCCAAGCCCCCATTTCGGCGAATCGACTCTGACGTATTCACTTGCCTAACTTCGCGTCCCACTCTTTGGACATGCCAGCATGACGTATCTATACTGTGCCAAAGTTAGTGGATGGTGATGATGCGATGGTTGGTGAATCAGTCCAATACGATGTGATTGTCGTGGGCGGCGGGAATGCCGCTCTGTGTGCCGCCCTTGCCGCCCGTGACGCCGGTGCAGATGTGGTGGTACTGGAGAAAGCGCCGCCGAGCGAGCAGGGAGGCAACTGCCCATACACCGGCGGCGGCTTCAGGTTCGTCCACGAGGGCATCGAGGACCTGCGTCACATGCTTCCCGACCTGACTGACTCTGAGGTCGGCAGGATAAGCATGGCCCCCTACACCTCCGGTGACTTCAGGGACCACTTCGCGGCTGTCACCAAGGGCGACTCGGACCCTGCACTCATCGATACGCTGATCGCCAACTCGCGCCCTACCGTCGAGTGGATGTTCGAGAAGGGAGTGAGATGGGAGCTATCGGGCCGTACTTCTCGTGTGGAAGGGGCACCGTCGGTCATCCCAAACAGCGTCGGTATGAGCGCGTGGGAGTCAGGCCCCGGACTGGTACGAATGCTGACCACAGCCTGCCGGCGCGCAGGCGTCACGATCCTGTATGAGACAGCGATGACCGCACTTCTCACCGACGACGATGGCGCGGTTGTCGGAGTTGAAGCCCAAGACCAGGACGGAACTCACGAGCTGCTGGCGAACGGCGTTGTGCTTGGCTGCGGTGGATTCGAGGCCAACCCTGAGATGAGGGGCGAGTACATCGGCGACGGGTGGGAGCGCGCCAGGGTGCGTGGTTCTGCTCATAACACCGGCGACGGTATTCGAGTAGCAATGGACATCGGCGCGCAGGGCACAGGCCAGTGGGACGGATGCCATGCCACGCCCATCGACGTCGACGCTCCCGTGACGGGCGACCTCCAGGTAACCGACATAATGCCCCGACGGTCCTATCCGATTGGGATCACCGTCAATGCGGACGGCCACAGGTTTGTCGACGAAGGGGCCAGCTTTGCCGAACAGACATTTGTCGAAATGGGACACGCAATCCTGCAGCAGGAAGACGGCATCGCCTACCAAGTCTTCGACTCGAGGGCACAGGCACACCTTGAAGGGCGTTACAGCAGTTCCAGACGGGTCGAGGCATCATCGATATCAGAACTGGCAGAGAAGCTGGGAATCGACGCTGAGGGACTTGAGAAGACCGTCGATGACTTCAACGCGTCAGCGCATGACGCAGAGTACGAGCCGAGGACGCTGGATGGACGCTCCACGAGCGACCTGGATCCTCCAAAGAGCAACTGGGCGATCAGGATCGATCAGCCACCCTACTTCGCGTACACGGTCACAGGCGGCATTACGTACACGTACGGCGGCCTCAAGATCGACACAGGCGCGAGGGTTCTCGACACGTCAGACGAACCCATACCCGGTCTGTATGCAGCCGGGATCATCGTGGGCGGGATATTCGTGCATGGCAGCCTGAGAGCAGCCGGTCTGATGCACGGCGCCGTGTATGGCAGGATAGCCGGTACAGCGGCCGCGGCTCGCTCTCGTGCCTAGAACAGGGCGACCGCGTCCCGACTTCTCAATGCCGTCTATAATACCCGAAGACTCTTGGCATGAGAGATGCGCAGTCTGTATCGTGCGCTCCCATGCTGTACGGGAGAGGCCATGAGCCAGACGACGGTTGACGTAACGCGGTTCCAGGAACTGGCGCACCAGCTCAGGGATAGCGTTCAACGAATTATTGTCGGTAAGTCCGATGTGATCGACCTGGTCATTATTGCGGTCGTGTGCAGGGGCCATGTTCTCGTGGAGGACGTGCCCGGCATTGGCAAGACCACCTTGGCCAAGGCGCTTGCTCAGTCCTTAGGCTGCACATTCAACCGCATCCAGTTCACGCCCGACCTGATGCCGACCGATGTGCTGGGGGTGAACTTCTTCAATCAGAAGTCGGGGGACTTCGAGTTCCGGGCGGGGCCGATATTCAGCCAGGTAGTGCTGGCAGACGAGATCAACCGCGCCACGCCGAGGACTCAATCCGCGCTACTCGAAGCCATGCAGGAGCGGCAGGCCACGGTTGACGGCATGACCAGGCGTCTCAACGAACCGTTCCTGGTGCTTGCAACCCAGAATCCGATTGAACTCGAAGGGACTTTCCCGCTACCCGAAGCGCAGTTGGACAGATTCATGGTGAGGGTCAAGCTCGGATATCCCACACCGGATGAGGAGTCTGATATCCTGCTGAGGTTCGAGCGGGACACTTTGCTCCCTGAACTGGATCCGGTAACCGGGTCGGAAGAGCTGCGGGAGATGCAGGATGCGGTGACTCATGTCAGGGTCGATGATGTCGTCCGCGACTATATCGTCGAGATAGCGCAGTCCACTCGCAGGAACGAAAGCCTCACCCTTGGCGCGAGCCCTCGCGCCGCAATGTCCCTATACAAGACGTCCCAGGCGCGGGCCGCGTTGGACGGCAGGGACTTCGTCACACCCGATGACGTGAAGCAGCTCACCGAGTCCGTACTAGCCCACAGGCTCATCCTGACATCCAACTCTCGCCTTCGAGGCCGCACGACAGAAAACATCATCGCCGAGATACTGAACCTGGTCCCAGTACCCATCGAAAGGTAGCGGCCTTGTTCAACCGGTTCTGGCATGACGTCTGGATACTGATGTTCGTGGTGCTGATTTTCGTCGGCATTTTCTCTGGCCAGGCACTTGTTATCGGACTCGGCGTAATGGGACTCCTGGTGGCCCTGGTCTCCTGGCTGTGGAACCGACTGTCACTGGAGGAGGTCCACTACGAGCGGGAGATCGAACAGACAAGGGTGTTCAGGGGCGAGGAGACAAAGCTCACGATTTACCTGACCAACAGGAAGCCGGTGCCTCTCGGAAAGCTCGACCTAGAGGACGAGTACCCTGAAGAGATCGAGATCGTCGGCGCGGAAGTTACTCCAAGCTCCAATCCCAAGTCTATGATTATGCGGCTGCACACCTCCATCTCCTGGTACGAGCGGATCAGGTGGGAGTACACCATCAAGTGCAACGAGCGAGGTTTCTACAGGTTCGGTCCTGCCCGGCTTGAGAGCGGTGACCTGTTCGGGTTCTTTGATAGCGAGACAACATTTAGAGGCACAGATTACCTCCTGGTCTACCCGCGAGTGGTCCCGCTGCCGGAGTTGGGACTTCCGCCACTCAGACCGCAGGGAGACAGTCGGGGCGGAATCGAGATCTTCCAGGACCTGTCGAGACCGGCAGGGCTCCGCGAGTACCAGATCGGCGACCCGCTGAAGATCATCGACTGGAAGAACACTGCCAGGATGGGGCAACTCCAGGTACGCACGTTTGAACCGAGCTCCAGCTTCACGGTAATCCTGATAGTCGCTGTGGAGACGTCCGAACGGTCCTGGGAGGGGTACTCCCCCACCAACCTGGAGCGCGTTATCACGGCTTCCGCGTCCATTGCGAGCTATGCGTCCGAGCGGCAATACAGCATTGGACTCTTCTCCAACGGAGTCCCGATCCTTACGGACCGGCCGATGAAGCTGGAAGCAGCAAGCACGCCTGAGCAGCTCGCCATAATTCTTGAGGCCCTGGCGACGATAAGGCCGCTGCCCATAGGGCCGATGGCCGCCCAGATAGAGCTAAACCTGAGGCAGTTCCCCACCGGGGCTACACTGGTTATGGTGGCGGCGATACTCTCAGAAGAACTTGTGGAGAGCGCCTCGAACCTCTGGAGACAGGGTTACAGGGTGGTCGTGGTGTTCGTTGGAGACTCAGAGCCGCCTGAGATGCCTGAGGGCACTGTGCTGCACGATCTGAGACGATTCTTCGAAAACATGGAGATGGCTGGTGAGTTCGGTCCAGGATAGGATCGTAATGCTCTCCGCGGTAGCGGTCGAGAGCGTGTGGATCTACGCCGCGCTCTCATTGCTGTCGCTCATGATGCTGCCTGGTGGAAGCCCGATTAGCTGGGTCGCGGCTCTCGCTATCATGCTCGTTTCATACTTGGTGACCAGGTCGCTATCGCTCATCATCATGCCGAATTGGATGCCCTATGCAATCGAGATGGGTCTTGGCACTCTCACCACGTACCTGGTGCTGGGGACGCAACTCCAGACCAGTGGTCAGTGGATGGACATCGGATGGCTCTCTGCCATGTTCTCGGACCTGAAGCCCGATCACTTTGTTCGTTCAGCCGCTATCGGCGGGTTCGCTACGGTCCTCTTCTGGCTGAGGGGAGGCAGGATCGCGACGAGCGAGTTCCCGGTTGAACACCTCGGATTCACGTTCCGGCTTGGACTGATCGTGCTGTCGGTTGCCGCGCTCGTAGACATCTTCAACGCGGCTAACCTGAGGACGTTCGAGCTGATGTTCGTGTTCTTCGCCGCCGGCCTTGCAGGCTTGGGAGCCGGCCATATTCTGCCATCCACGCGACGCGCTCTTGCGCGACGCACGTGGGTGCGAGTTATTGGCACAGTGGTCGTCTCGGTCCTGTTGATAGGGCTTCTGTTCAGCCTGATTCAGCGTGGGATGCTCTCATTCATTGCCACACCACTGAAGTTCGTACTGGAAGGAATCGCAAGAATAGTCTTCTATGTCGTCATAGTGCCGCTCGTGTTCGTCCTCGAGTTCCTGATTTCAGCTTTCTTCGAACTCCTGAAGAGGTTTGCCGGAGAGCCGCCGGAGGGTGAGCCGGAACTCAACATTGCGCCGGGCGAAATGTTCGGGCAGTTCGCAGAGCAGGCAGAGCAGGGAGAGCCCTCAGTGTGGCTGCAAATCCTTGCCGGGATAGTTGTCGCCCTCGTGGTCGCAGGAATCCTGATAGTTCTTGCAAGGGCATTTCGGAGGAACGTTCGCTGGCGGCGAGTCGATGAGGAAGGTGAACGTGAGTCCCTCTATGGGGAATTCGATCCCACAATGGACCTCGCGCGGCTCCTGTTTGGTCTCCTCCCAGAAAGATTCAGAAGGCGCAGTACCGACACCAACCTCAGGCTTCCGGATGATGATCAGAACATCGTGGATGTGTTCAGGGTCTACTTTGGTATGCTGACGGTCGCGGAGTCGAGGGGGGAACATCGACGTGTGTCCGATACTCCCGGCGAACATCGATCTGCTCTGGCGCGAGTGTTCCCCGAGCGTCTCGTGGATATGGCGACCTCTGCGTTCGACAGGGCGTGCTATGGCCGTCATGCGGCCACACGTGAACAGATTGACGAAATGCAGCAGCTCCTTGAACAGTCCTCAGGTAAGAAATGACTACAGATCTCGTGATGTGGCAGATCGGCCTGCTTACGGCTATATCGTTCGCAGTTGGAATCCTGGGTGGATTCGTGGGACTGGCGCTCGGCACGATCCGACTTCCGGCAATGCTTCTGCTCGGAATGCCCGCTCCTATCGCGGGTGGGACCAACATCCTAGTGTCGAGTCTTGCCTCCCTAAGCGGGGCCATCCGTCACTTTAGAGAGGGGCGTGTCGACAAGCGGATAGTGCTGGTGATGGGCATTCCTGCCTTTGCCGGGGCGTTCATCGGTGGATTCCTCAGCGACATCGTCTCTGAACGGCTGCTGATCGGCGCCGCTGGTGCGCTCGTATTCTGGCAGGGAGTGGAGTTCCTCATCCTGGTCCGCAACAGGCGACGCACTGGTGGGCCTCACATGTTTGGCTCCGATCTGGAGGGCGCACAGGGGGATTTCACACCAAAACGCGTCTCGCTGGAGGCCGGAATCGGGTTGGGCGTGGGACTGCTTGGCGGAGCGGTTGGGCTGATCCTCGGGAGCATACGCCTGCCCGCGCTCATTCGCGTCCTTCGAATTGACCCCAGGATCGCGGCAGGGTCCAACCTGTTCATCGGCTTCTTCATGGGATCGCTGGGGTGGGTAGGACACGTCACGAGGGGACAGGTCGACTATCTGCTGCTGATCACGATGGGTGCCGCCGCGATGGCGGGCAGCTACCTGGGCGCGAGGTTAACAGGACGCGTTCAACTGAATACGCTGATTCTCACTATGGGTGCAGTGCTGATCGTCGTCGGAATCCTGCTGTTCTGGAGGGGAGTAGTCGGCTAGGATCCTAGATGGCCCTCCCGACCAGGACTCCTGCCAAAGCTGCCGCCAGTCCTAGACCGATGTTTCCTGCTATGTTCAGCGCGGCGCGGGTCAACTCTCCTGATTCGGCCAACTGGACCGAGGCAACCGTTAAGGTCGAGAAGGTCGTGTAAGACCCCAGGAATCCGACCGCGACGAGCATCCTTGCCGAGGACGGCCAGCCAAGGCCGTCCGACGCCGAGACGAAGACGCCCAGCAGGAATGACCCGGTCACGTTGATGAGCATGATGCCGAGCACTGTCGGGCCGATAACCGCAACCACGGCCCGATCTAGTGCGTACCTGGACACGGCTCCGAGCGCACCGCCAAGTGCTACCAGGAGCCAGGGCACAGCGTACACGAGGCAATCACAAACACAACCACCCTAGTTATTGGTTATAGGTCTGACCGACTACCGATCTCCACAATCGGCTCCCCACGCTCGATCATTTGCAGCGCATCTCGAAGGCCAAGATCCCGAATAGGCCGCGCACTAATGTCAAAGGATTCTTCCAGCCAATCGCAGATCTTGGGCGGAAGTTGGGCATCCAGCCAGATTATCAAACTGCTACAACGGGATGGTCAACTCGCTCGCTGGCAAAAGACAAACACGCGGAGATGTCCTCCTTAGCCAGGTAGGGGAACTCGTCCAAAATCTGTTCAGCGGTAAGGCCATTCGCCAGTAGATCCAGGACATCAGTAACCCTAATCCTCATACCCCTGATGCACGGCCTTCCGCCGCACTGCTCCGGATCTACGGTTATACGAGGCGCGATGTACTTCTTCATACAGTCCCCTTGAGGCCTGGACCTACACCAGTCCGAGCTCCCGGATTTCGCCGAAAGCCTGCTCGTATGCGCTGACGGTGTGGGCGATGTCGTCCTCTGTGTGAGCGGCGGTCAGGATGAAGCGATTACCTGCCTGAACACCGTGGTTCAACAGGGACAGGGTCAGCTGGCGGACACGCTCAGGCTCCATCGACACAGCCCTTTCCTCGGGTGTCAGGACGCCGTACTCGGTATCGACCTCGCGGTCCAAACCGAGGTGCAGGAACAGCAGTGTCCCTATGCCCGTGACGCATCCCGGGATTTCGAGGCGACCGAGCACCTCGTTAATACCGCTCTTGAGCTGTTCGCCACGAAGGTTGGCGGTGTCGTTGATTGGCTCGTTCGCCACGATCTTCAGGGCGGCAATTCCGGCGGCTGCCGATATCGGGTTGGCGTTGAACGTTCCGTTGTGGGCGATGCGGTTGTTGCGATTGTACTCGGCGTCCCCTGCCCGGCCCTCAATCATGTTGATGATGTCGGCCCGTCCGGTAACGGCTCCACCTGGAAGTCCGCCACCGAGGATCTTGGCCAGCGTCGTGAGATCGGGCCGTATCCCGAAGTACTCCTGGGCGCCGCCTTTCGAGACTCTGAACCCGGTTACGACCTCATCGAAGATGAGCACAACACCATAACGCTCAGTAACCTCGCGCAACTGCGTTAGGAACTCGGGCAGGATGGGCTCCAGACCCATGTGGGCGCCGGTGGGCTCAAGGATGACGGCCGCAATGTCGTCGTTTTCCTGGAGCGTCTTCTCGAACAGTTCGATATCGTTTGGGGGAAGCACGATCATCGTGCTAAGCGTCTCCTGAGGGATGCCGCCGAGTCCCTCCGAGCCTGCGACCAGATAGTCACTCCAGCCGTGGAAGTGGTCCTCGAACTTAATGACCTTGGACTTACCTGTATAGGCGCGTGCCATCCTGATCGCCATCATGTCTGCTTCAGTGCCGGAGCTGTGGAAGCGGACCTTTTCGGCCGAGGGGATAAGCTCTCTGACCCAGTTGCCCCACTCGATCTCCATTTCAGTTGATCCGGAGAAGTGCGTGCCCATGGCCATCTGGTCCTGAACGGCCTGAACGACCTCGGGGCGAGAGTGGCCAAGTATCAGTGCGCCGTGACCTGGGAAGTAGTCGAGTATGCGGTTGCCATCCACGTCTAACTTTGCCGCACCTTCAGCGTGGGTGTAGTAGAGCTGGAACGGGTCCTGGCGGCGGGCATCGTGGGTTACGCCGTTGGGAAACAGTCCCCTGGCATCGTCGTGCAACTCAGCCGACTTGGGGTGAAGGTCATAGAATCGGCGCTCAATCTGGGTCGTCATTGGGTCTCTCCTCCGGATCCGTGGCTCGGCATTCCGCTCAGGTAGTATCATAGCTTCGGAGTTCTGCCTTGCATTCTACCAAAGACGAGACATTCAATCGCACTGACGCAACTGGCCGTGCCCAAAGCTGGTGGGCACTCTGGCTGTGTATTGGAGCAGCGCTTGGAGGTCTGGGAGTTGTCATAGGAGCGGCCGGCACTCATGCGCTGGAAGGTCGTATAGATTCGGATTCGCTGGATACCCTGGAAACTGCTGTCCGATTCCAGATGTATCACGGCATAGCACTCGCAGGTCTGGGGGTGGCCGCGAGAGTCTGGCAGTCAGGAGTTGTGACTCTAGCTGCCGTGCTGATGACAGCAGGAACGGTCGTCTTCTGCAGCAGCCTATACATCCTTGCACTGTTGGGCGTGGGAGTGTTTGGCGCGATAGCCCCGGTCGGCGGGTTGTGTCTGATAGCTGGCTGGGCAGCGCTGGCCATAGGAGCGGGAGTCGAGTTTATTCGGAGAACAGGGAGTGATCACAGGTGATTACCGGAATGAACCACACGGGATTTGTCGTTCGGGACGTCGAGGCCTCCGCAGAGTTCTACATGAACGTGATCGGGATAATCGCCAATGGTGGGAAGCAGTTAAACCCACCAGTGGAGGTGTCTCCCGGTCGAATCGTCTCTTACCTGCAGGACCCTGACGGGAACTGGATCGAGTTGATCCAATCGGCTGAGTAGTCAACTCTCTGTCACCACTGATAGGGCAGTAGCTCTATACCGGGGCGGTCTCTCGTGAAGTGCTATTATGTGCTGCGTATCAACACTGGGAGGTAAGCTCTTTTGGCGCCGATGGCCTTGTCGAACATCAGGGTGCTCGACTTCACTCAAACGATAGCGGGGCCCTACTGCACCAAGCTGCTCGCTGACTACGGAGCAGACGTCATCAAGGTTGAAAGGCCTGGTACGGGAGACGGCGCCCGCAGTCTGGGACCGTTTCCAAAGGACGAACCTCACCCTGAAAAGAGCGGAACGTTCCTCCATCTCAACACCAACAAGCGCTCCATCACCATAGACCTCACGACGGCCCAGGGCCAAGAGATTGCGAGAAGTCTGGCGTCCCAGGTCGACGTGGTAGTCGAGAGTTTCAGGCCTGGAACAATGGAGAGTTTTGGTCTGGGCTACGAGGAACTGTCGGAATTGAACCCGGCGCTGACTTACACGTCCATATCTAATTTCGGCCAGACGGGACCGTACCGTGACTGGCGCGGTTCAGAGGTCATCTTCTACGGAATGGGCGGCGAGCTCTATTCGACCGGCGTTGCGGAGAAGGAGCCGGTCAAGCTTGGCGGCACGGTCGGACTGTACCAGTCCGGCGTGATGGCGGCATTCGCCACGCTGGGCGCCGTGCTTGGATCCAAGGTCGACGGGTCCGGGCAGCACATCGACATTTCGCTAATGGAAGTACAGACTGGCTCAATCGACCGGCGAATGAGCATGTTGATGGCCTATCAGTACAACGGCGAGATTACCGAGAGAGTACCGCTGGGAGATGCCAGCGGAGCCGGAGGTTACCCGGCGGGTGTCTATCCCTGCGAAGACGGTTTCTTCCAGATCACCGGCGGCGGGAAGTACTTCGAGCGTGTGCGGAACATGATGGGCAATCCGGAGGAACTCTCTGGCGAAGAATGGCTGAGCCCCGCTGCCCAGGCCGATGAGGACATGCAGGGCCTGTTCGAAGCTTACTTCTATCCCTGGCTGCTGGATCGCTCGAAGCACGAAGCATGGAGCCAGGCTCAGGCATCCCGAGTTCTCTGTGGCCCACTGAACACGATGGCAGACTACCTCAACGACGAGACCTTCCGAGGCAGAGGCGCATTTGAAGAGGTTGACCACCCTGTAGCGGGTACTTTCACATATCCAGGAAGGCCATTCATGATGGATGCGTCCCCGTGGTCGATTCGACGGCCGGCTCCTCTGCTGGGACAGCACACTGAAGAGGTCCTGACTGAGCTCGGTATGAGCCGTGGTGAAGTCGAGTCGTTGAAAAGCGAGGGAGTGATATGAGCCTTCCTCTTGAGGGCGTCCGGGTCATGGACATGACCGTCGTGTGGGCTGGCCCGTACTGCACCACCCTGCTCGCTGACCTCGGCGCCGAGGTCATCCGAGTCGAGTCGATCCAGGTTTTCGGGCCATCCACGCGCGGGTCTATCGCGAGGCCATCAAAGGAGATGGTTGCGAGTCTTCCGCCGTTCATAGGCGGAATGCCAGACCGCGACCCGGCTGACCGGCCCTGGAACCGGCATCCCCTGTTCAACGCGCACGCACGGAACAAGCGAAGCATGACGGTTGACCTGTTAAGGCCAGAGGGCAAGGAGATATTCAACAGGCTGGTCGCGATAAGCGACGTACTGATCGAGAACAACCCCACTGAGACGATGACCAAGCTCGGGATCTCGTACGATGAACTCAGAGAGAGCAATCCCGGCTTCATCATGCTTCGAATGCCTGCATACGGGAATGATGGGCCTTACCAGAACCATCGTTCCCTCGGCATCCACATCGAAGGGGTAATTGGCCACAGCCTGTTGCGCGGGTACACAGATCTCGAACCCACTGCGAACACCCAAGTCTACATGGCTGACGCCGCCGCCGGAGTAGGTGGAGCGTTCGCCGTGCTCTGCGCTCTCAATCATCGTAGGCAGACGGGAGAAGGTCAGCTGGTGGAGCTTTCCCAGGCCGAGAACGCTGCGCCATACCTCGGACAGGCGTTCATGGACTACACGATGAACGGGCGCAGCCAGTCCACTTCAGGCAACAGGCACCCGACAGCCCTGCAGGGAGTCTACCCATGCCTCGGTGAGGACGAATGGCTGGCAATCACAATCTTCGATGATCGAGACTGGGATCTGTTCTGCGAGGCGGCCGGGAATCCGGAGTGGACCCAACGCGAAGAACTCGCGACACATGACAACAGGCGAGAACACCATGATCTGTTTGACAGCCTGATCGGAGAGTGGACCAGAGGACGCGACAAGAGGGAAATTATGTCTCTTTTGCAGTCGCACGGCGTCGCGGCTGGCGCGGTGATGAACCAGCGAGACGCGTTCGAAGATCCTCATCTACTTGCCCGCGCGATGTTCGAGCAGGCGACCCAGCAGGACGTGGGTACTCACCTCTACCCAAGAGCGCCGTTCAAGATGTCACGCAGCGATGTGCGGATACGGCGCGGTCCCGTTACGCTGGGGCAGGACAACGAGTACGTCTACAAGACGCTGCTAGAGCTGTCGGACGAAGAGTACGACGAGCTTGTGTCTGCAGGGCATATAGGGACCGAGTACGCTGAACACGTCGAGTAGCCAACCCGGTCCCTGATTGCAGATGGTCGACTAGACAGGCATCGTGCGCCCGGAGTGGGCACGTCCGGCTGTCGCTGTAGCCTCTCCGAGCGCGCCGCCTGAAGAAACGACTCTCACGCCTTCGTCGATCTTCTGACCTATCGTGTCCGGTGTTGCTCCCTCCAGGAACGCGATCCCGGCGGCGGCGCAGGCCTTACGGACACGCTCTCTCGCCTCCCACAGTTCGTCCGGCCAGGGCTCGCCAGGCGCGTTCTTGTAGCCCATCGACATGCTCATGTCTCCGGGACCCCACTCGGCGAACGCAATGCCCGGCACCTGCGTGGTCACTTCCACGTTGAGGAGCGCGCGGGTGTTCTCGATCTTGAGCCCCAGCATCAGCTCACCTTCAGGATTCAGAGGCCACGGATCGGCCTTATCGAGATACTCGTCTATCTCAATGCCCCAGATAGGAGCTGCGGACGCCTGTCCGGCTGATCCCCGTCTGCCTACGTCCAGTCCCTTGCCAACTCCGATCGTCTGGAATGGGTAGCGGCAGGACTCGACGAACGTCTTGACCGCATCGGGCGTCTCCGCGTGGCACATGAGGATGCCATGGACGCCACGAGCGAGTATCTGTCTGAACTGCCATGCGTTCGCTCTGACGACATCTCCACTGGCACCGTCTACCGGGACCTCGACCACCACAGTAGGCGTGCGGTGGCCACTGTTGGTCGGACCACCAGCCACGAGGCCGTTCATGAACTCCTGCAGACCAGGCATGTCGAATGACCCGTGCTCCATACCGACGTTGATATAGTCGGCATAGGTGTGGACCATCTCCTTACCGCCCTCGAATGTCAGGTTGGCGCCAGTGTGCCCTCCCGTGTAGTAGATGGGCTGGTCTTGTTCCAGCAGTTCGATAGCTCGATTGATTCGCTTCGGCATATTCCGTCACTCCCATGTTTTGATCGTTTGGCAGTTTACTACATCCTGCTGTACCATTCTGAGCGACATACCATGCTTGAACGAATGCGCACAGTTGAAGACCGGTTCGACGAGATTGACCAGCTAATGTCCGACCCCGAAGTCGCGGTAGACTACAACCGCGTGGAGCAACTCGCCCGGGAGCAGGCGCAGCTAAGGCAGGTGGTTGAACTTTCCCGCGTGCTGCGGTCGCTTGAGTCGGAGATAGGCAGCCTTCGGACTCTCGTGAGAGACGAGAGCGACGATGAGATAGTCGAGATGGCCCGCGAGGAGCTCGCCGAGCTTCAGCCCCGCAGAGAGAAAACCGAACTCGACCTCAAGCTGGCCCTGGTTCCGAAGGACCCCAACGACGAAAAGAACGTCATCGTCGAAGTCCGGGCAGGTACAGGCGGCGACGAGGCCGGTCTGTTCGCTGCTGATCTCTACCGGATGTACACCAGGTACGCCCAGAGACGGAACTGGAATACAGAGGTGATAGACCTCAACGAGACGGGAATCGGAGCATTCAAGGAAGTTGTCTTCGAGGTCAAGGGCAAGGGAGCTTACTCCCGGCTCAAGCACGAGAGTGGAGTCCACCGGGTACAACGGGTGCCAGTCACCGAGTCGAGCGGCCGCATCCACACGTCAGCGGCAACCGTCGCGGTACTGCCCGAGGCTGAAGAGGTGGATGTTGAGATCCATGCTGACGACCTCCAGATCGACGTCTTCCACTCGTCAGGACATGGCGGTCAGAATGTCCAGAAGGTGGCCACCGCGATCCGCATCACTCACAAGCCGACAGGAATCGTGGCTGTCTGCCAGGACGAGCGCAGCCAGTTCAAGAACAAGGAGAAGGCCCTCTCCGTGCTGAGGTCCCGCATCTACGCACAGGAAGTGGAGCGCCAGAACCGCGAGCGCTCCGACGCGCGGCGGTCACAGGTCGGCAGCGGAGATCGCTCAGAGCGTGTCAGGACGTACAACTTCCCGCAGAGCAGGATCACCGACCACCGCATTGGACTCACCATCCACAGCCTGTCTCAGGCGTTGGATGGAGAAATTGACGGCATCATAGACGCCCTCCTCGAGGAGGAGCAGACACGGAAGCTGGCCCAGGCCATCGACCAGTGACGGGGCAGACAGGCGTGTCCAACGCTGGTCTACAATCTACCTTCAGTGCGGCACGTGGCCCCATGCGCACTTTCGAGAACCCACAGACTCTCCAGCAGAGTCTTGCCGCCATCCGAACCGTCCTGCGTGACGGAGGCGTCGTCGAGTGGCAGGTCGAAGCCGAAGTGCTGCTCAGGCACGTTCTCGGCCTGGACAGAAGCGAGTTTCTGGCTGAAGTCTACGGCGGCAGCGGCGGACTCAACGTGGACCAGTCGGTCGCAATGCGTTCCCTTGTGGACCGAAGACTGTCTGGCGAGCCGCTGGCGTACATCGTGGGTCAGCGCGAGTTCTACGGGCTGACTCTGAAAGTCGACAGGCGCGTACTGATCCCCAGGCAGGAGACGGAACTGCTTGTCGACATCGTGCTTGAGCACTTGGCGTCCTCACGCCTGAGAGACCCAATAGTCGTCGACGTCGGAACGGGGTCCGGCTCGGTGGCGCTGGCAGTGGCGAAACATGCCCCCAGTGCAAGAGTGCTGGCGACTGATGTCTCAGATGGTGCGCTCGAGGCATCAAGGCGAAACGCTGAGAATCTGGGCCTGTCTGACAGGGTCAGGTTTGTACACGGAGACATGCTTCAGCCCATCAACGGGCCGGTCGACGTGATCGTGTCGAATCCGCCTTACATCCCCAGTGGTAACATACTGGAGCTAGCCGTAGAGGTCCAACGGGAGCCTCGAGTTGCGCTCGATGGCGGCGATGACGGCATGGATCCACTTCGTCGGCTGTTGAATCAATCGGCTGCCAGGTTGGCTCCAGGTGGCATGGTAGTCATCGAGCTGATGCCTGAGCAGATGACCGAGGCGAGAGCACTGGCGGTTCAGACCATAGGTTGCAACGTAGATGTGGACACTCGAAAGGACCTGATGGGCAACGAACGGGCCCTGGTCGTCAAACGGTTGGTCACCGGCGTTGAGGGGCCTGACGCCGGGACGTGACATGAGCGCTGAACTTCCTCCCAAACAGCTCTCGATGATTATCTCTGCCAGTCGAGCTGAGGATATGCCTGAGTACACGGTCCCTGAAGGATTCGTGGTGCGTGGGTACCTGCCGGGGGATGAAGAGTCGTGGACGGAACTGCTGAACACGGGGGACTATGGCAGTGACTGGGACAGGACCCGCGTGGTCGAATTCCTTGCAGGTCCGGAGAGGGCTGTGGGATCAGTGGTTGTTGCCAGGGACAGCCGAGTCGTGGCGGCCACGTTCGCTTCTGTGGAGGTCGACAGAGACTTCACTGGACGCGTGGACTTTGTCACCAGCCATCCAGACGTCAGGGGACTGGGATTAGGACGCGTCGTCTGCACGGGTGTAGTCAGGTATCTCGTGGGCAAAGGGTACCCCGAGGTGATCCTGTACACAGATGACTGGCGGCTGCCGGCAATTGGGCTGTATCTCTCGATGGGATTCGAGCCGCAGATGACGCGGAGCAACATGCCAGAACGCTGGCGACGAGTCATGAAACAGCTGGAGGGCAGCAGATGAACGAGTTGAGGCTGGGGCTTGCGGGCCTGGGACACGGGAATACCGTGCTGGGTGCAAACGCCTCTGAAGTCCCGATCAACGTGACTGCAATCTGCGATACCGATGAAGGCCGTCTCGAAAGCGTGTCGCTGCGACCACTGACTTCAACGAGCTCGTTTCGATGCCGGATGTAGACATCATCGGAATCTACACGCCGGGACCTCTTCACGCAGACCAGATTCTCGCCGCGCTCGACGCCGGCAAGCACGTCATGGTGACCAAGTCCATGGTCTATTCCATGCAGGAAGCGGAGCGGGTTGTCGAGGCTGTCGATAAGACAGGCCTTGTCCTGCTGGTGACACAGACCATGCGTGGCCGCTTCGACTTCATGAACGCCAAGCGGATGTGCGACGCCGGCACCATCGGAGACCTATTCATGGCCGAGGCCCACTACGTACATGACCTCCGGCCCGTGTATGAGCAGACACCCTGGCGCGTGCAGATGCCACAGGACCTGGTCCTCGGCGGGGCGTGCCACCCGATTGACCTTCTTCGCTGGATCATGGGCGATATCGCAGAGGTCCACTGCTACGGCCTAAGGAGCGGGGTGTCTGAGGACTACCCGCAGGAGGACACGTTCGTCATCAACATGAAGTTTGCGTCCGGCAAGATCGGGCGCGTCGCTAACTTCCTCGGCGTCATTCACCCGCCGGACGTTCCGATGAACAGCCTAACGGTATACGGCACCAAGGGAACGATCCACGACGGCAAGGTACGTCTCGATGCAGATGAGTGGCTCCCGCAGAGAGATGTCACCATGGAGTTTCCGTCCCAGCGGGGCCACAGCGGTGAGATGATCGTGATGCTCCAGCACATGGCGGACTGCGTTTTGAACGGCGCCACTCCATGGGTAGGGGCACGTGAGGGGGCGAGGGTTGTATCAACGTGTCTGTCGGCATGGGACTCGCTCCGGTCAGGGCAGCCCGCCGAAGTCCGAAACGAGTTCTAGATCTTCTGCCAATATTCATGCGTCAACGATGAGGAAACTTACATGACCAGTTCAGAATCTATCCGACAGGCGGGCGACTACCTCGCTACCGAGTTCCTTGCCCATAGACCATTGGACGTTATGATCCAGCCCTTTGCGCCTACCGATGAGCAACAGGGGTATGCCATCCAGGAAGCCTTTCTCGGGCGCGTTGCGGAAGAGAAAGGAACAGAGGTCTGGGGCTACAAGATCGCGTACACCAATGCGTTCATGCGGGACCGTGCGGGGGTAGCTGGCCCCTGCTCCGGCCTTATCCTGGCCAGCGGTGTTCACGAATCAGGTGTCACTCTCAACAGGGACGACTATCTACGTCTGGGGATCGAGTGTGAAGTGGCTGTACGGATGGGAGCCGATCTACCGCCCTCAGGTGCCCCCTACACACGTGAGACTGTCCATGACGCAATCGAGTGGCTGGCGGCCTCGTTCGAAATCATAGACGGACGTGATGGCGCTGCCGGAGAGGCTAAGAGCCCTGCCCTTCGATCCATCGTGACCAATATCAACAATGGCGGCGCTGTACTGGCTGAGCCGGTGACAGACTGGCAATCCATAGACCTCGCGGCGTCGCAGGGTAAGATGATCGTGAATGGCGAGGTGATAGGCGAGGGCGTCGGTACCGACATCATGGGTCACCCGCTCGAACCAGTCGCGTGGCTCGCCAACAACCTTGTCGGACTCGGCAAGAGTCTCAAAGCTGGCGACATGATTCTGACCGGCAGCTTTGCTCCACCCTACTTCATTGAAGCCGGCGACTCAGCATCTATCTCGATAGAGGGACTTGGAGAGGCACACTTTACAGTGGCCGGATAGCTAGCCGAGCGCGTTGTGGCCGGTCAGGTCCCTTCCAAGTATGAGAGTATGGATGTCGTGGGTGCCTTCGTAGGTGTCCACCGTCTCGAGGTTGAGCATGTGCCTGATGGACGGATGCCCGAGCACGATTCCTGAGCCTCCAAGAATCTCCCTCGCGCTGCGGGCGGCGTCACGCTTGGCGAGGGACACTTGAGAGAATCCCATTTTGCCCTGGTCCTTCAGAACGGCCAGACGCCATGAGAGCAGCAGTCCCCTGGTGTGATCGCTAACCATGTTCACCAGCTTGTCCTGCACTAGCTGGCGCGACGCTATCGGGTGCCCAAACGTCTCGCGGGACTGGGAGAATTCCAGTGCATCCTGGTACACGGCTTCTGTCGCGCCTAGAACGCCCCAGGTTATGCCGTAACGTGCCTGAGTCAGACAGGACAGCGGACCACGCAGGCCCTTTACTTCCGGGAGCATCGCCGAGGCCGGAACGCGGCACTCGTCCATCACGAGTTCGCTGGTGACCGAGGCGCGCATGCTCATCTTGTGCTCGATCTTGTTCGCGACGAAGCCGGGAGTGTCCGTGGGCACCAGGAAGCCGCGGACGACTCCATCGTCGTCTGCAGCCCAGACCAATGCTACGTCGGCAATATTGCCATTGGTGATCCACATCTTCGAGCCGTTCAGGACATAGCTCTCGCCGTCCTTACGGGCGGTGGTCCTCATCGCGCCGGGATCAGAGCCGCCCTCGTGCTCGGTGAGTCCGAAGCAACCGATCATCTCTCCTGAAGCCAGCTTGGGCAGATACTCTCTTCGCTGCTCATCGGATCCATACGAATAGATCGGGTACATAACGAGCGCGCCCTGTACGCTGGCGAAGCTGCGCAGGCCCGAGTCGATTCGCTCGAGCTCATACATGATCAACCCGTACGAGACGTTGTTGACGCCAGCAGAGCCGTACTCGGACGGCAGATTGGCGCCGAAGTAGCCCATCTCGCCGATTTTCGGGACCAGGTGCTTCGGGAACTCTCCTCGTTCCCAGTAGTCCGCTATATCGGGGGCTGCCTCAGAGTCGAGGAACTGCCGAGCGGTGGACTGTACCTGCTTCTCCTCGTCGCCGAGCATATCCATTACGTTATAGTAGTCGAGCATTGATAGTGACCTGCCTGCGAAAGTTCAACGGGATTGTAAACGGAATCTTCTGTCCTGCGGTAGGGTACTGCATGAGGATGGGAGACATCGAACACATATTGTGCTGGTCAATTTCAACGCGGCACTTGGAACAGCTCCACGACGGACCCCATGTTTTCGACCGTTTCGAGGGAGTCGATGCGTTGAACTGCATCCTCGGTTCGACTTGTCCCAAGTACTGGCTCAGCGAGGAAGCTGAACTTGTCGACGATGTCGGAGTGCGGAATGGGGCTGCCGTAGTCGCCTCTGATGGATTCGACGGCAGCCGTAAGTCGGCCTCCGCCCCGCGTGCGAATCTCAACGCATGCGCCTGGCCCTGTGATGGCCTGCTGACGCTGTACATCACCCACTCTAACGGTTACCCGGTCAAAGAGAGACCGAATGCTGGGATCAGCTACAGTCTGTGGCCTGAACACCGAGATATCGGTGCGCCCGGTCGCAAGCGCTGCCGCAACAGCGTAGGGGATATTGAACTTTGCAGCGAGCATGTTCTGAGGATATCCGCCCAGCATCCCGTCCAACATCCATGGTACTCCAACCGTCACTGACTCAACGTCGTCAGGTGCGATGGTAGCGCCGGCCACTGCGTCTACCACGGCATCAAGGGTGGCATGGTTGTAACGACAGCAGGCGTGCAGCTTGAAGTAGTTCTGCTGAATCCGGTACTCACCTCCGAGCCCGGACACCGCCTCATCTGGATCAAACGACTCTCCGAGGATGCTCCCATACACGTCAGATGGCGCGTCGTCGAGGGTGGTGAAGCCGCACTGGTAGAGATCGACGGCCAGCACACCCTGCATGGACGATCGGCCGGGATACAGGTTTCTCACAGTCGCGCCCTCGAAAGCGTTGGTCCAGGTGTTGGCCGGACTCATGCTTGCGGCGACGTTTATTGCTCCCCTGATGTCCTGGGTCAACCATCCCCTCAGCTTGGCAATCGCCGCGGCGGTACCGGGAGCCCCCCAGTGTCCATGGGAGTGGACATTGGGGTGAGCTGAGGTAGCTCCACCCAGCCGCGAGGTGATCTCGTATCCGACAACGAGCGCAGTTATGAACTCGCTTCCGGACGCACCCGCCCGTTCCGATTCGGCCAGCAGCCCCGGCAGCACATGAATAGATGGATGTCCGCCGCCGAATCTGTTGCCCTCGTCCATCTCCAGCGCTACGCCAGCCGTCGCATTGACCAGCGCCGCCGCCATCGGGCTGGCTCGATGCGGAGTGGCCAGGATACCCGCAGAGGCAGGCAGCATGTTGTCCGCAGCCCAGGATGCCAGCTTCAGGTTCTCAGGCTCTTCCATACCGGCGCTGATTGCTCCGAAAGTGTCCAATGTTACGTTACGGGCGGCGCTTAATGCCTCTTCAGACAGGTCTTCAAATGTTGTCTCTGCTGCGAAGCGGGCTAGTTCATTCAGATAGTCGGCCATAGTTCAGCGCTCCTCGATCTCATCTGCACGTCATTGTAGACGAATGAGCGCGTTGACCCACTGAGAAAGCTGTTGCTAAACTCGCGTCAAGCTAGACATCGTGCCGGGAGGTTCTACCAGTAGCGTGGCGATTAGACTCTTGGCACTCGCTGCCTCTCTTGCGCTGGCGCTTCTAGCTGTCGGCGGAGTCACGCACGCGCAGTCCCAGCTCCGGACGGTCGAAGGCGTAGTCCAGAACGCCACTCAGGGCGGAGGCGAGGTCTCGGAGCAGACGGTGACGCTTCACCGTGTGACCGCGACGGGATTCGACGATCTCACAACAACCACTGACGGTACCGGTGCCTTCAGCTTTACCGGCTTTGAGTTCAATCCCGCCGTGTCGTACGGAGTGTCGGTCCGCTACCAGGAAGCCATCTACGGGACCGACCTCGATCTCGCAGACGGTTCGCCAGATCCGGTCGTTCTCACGGTCTACGACGGGACGTCAGACGATGGAATAGTGTCCGCAGGCTCGGCCTCCCTGCTGCTGGCTGACGCCGACCCATCGGACCAGACGCTCGCAGCACTGGAGATCATCAGGCTTGTAAACCGCTCGGACAGGTCGTACATTCCTGGAGAAGGCGTCATGGAGTTGCTGAGATTCGGACTGCCTCCAGGGGCATCAGGCCTGGTGCTGGACACGGCGCTGATCGGAGCGGACTACGTTCAGGTTGATAGGGGCTTCGCATTGCTCGCGAGCATCCCGCCCGGCGAACACGAGATTATGTTCTCCTACCGATTTCCCTACGAAGCCTCCAGCTTCACGCTTGAGAAGACTTACAGATACGGCGCCGAGACTGTACGTGTCCTGGCTCCCGAGGAAGTCGTGGCGCTTTCCAGTCCAACTCTTGGCCCGCCAAGCCCGGTGACAATTGGAGAGCGGCAGTACCAGGTAGTTGAATCAGAGGGTTTGACCCGTGGAGCGGAGGTCTCGATTGACCTGGATGGCCTGCCGATGGCGTCTACAGGACAGCAAATCGGTAACAGGCTCCCAGACCTTCAGTTCGAGTATGCCGCAACCGCTGCGCTTGTTGCCCTCATGGTGGGACTCCTGATCTACGGCGCCGTCTGGAAGACAGACCGCTCATCGAGGTCAGGATCTGTCGCCGTCGCCTATGAAGCTCCTCACCAACAGGATGACGAACGAGTGGTTATCGGCCAGATGATCGGGGACCTGACCGCGAGTTACGAAGCCGGTTCGCTTACCGAGTCCGACTACAGGCGACGGCTCAGCGTGCTCAATGCCAGGCTGACGTCGCTGGCAGGGGACGACTCCACATAGGACAGATTTCATGTGACTGACAACCAGATTCACGACCTTTGTCCGGGTTTTGGCGTCGCTCCTGGCGACTGGCATCTTCAGCTATACCGTTTTACCTTGATTACAATGCAATCTCGCTCGCCAATTGCATAAGCGCGATTTTCGAGAAATGAGAGCCTCCCCGAACCGACACACCGATTGCTCATCGAGGCCTTATGTAATCTTCTGGTGCGGGGCAGCGCGGGCCGTTGCCCCTTCTTCTAAGGATAAAATCAGTCACATGCGCCTGTTGCGGTCTCTGTGTTAGTAAGACAGACCAAAAGGATGTGGGCCAGGGAATCGGCCCGGTTCCTGTTTCCAATGGCGCGGCGAATGGCGGACTCGCTGCGCGACCTGACCCCCATTGTCCTGGTCATCGCCTTCTTCCAGATAGTGGTTCTGCGGCAGCCATTTCCCGACATCGCTAACGTGGCCGTTGGCCTGGTGTGCGTGATGGTGGGGCTGGGCCTGTTCATCCAGGGACTAGAAAGCGGGCTCTTTCCCCTGGGTGAAGACCTGGCATGGGCCTTTGCCAGCAAGGGCAGCCTGGTGGCTCTACTGGCCTTTTCCTTTTGCCTGGGTTTCGGAACGACCGTGGCCGAGCCTGCGCTGATTGCCATCGCCGATGAGGCGGCTGAGGTGGCGGCTGAAGCGGGCGCCATTCTCGACAGCGACTCGGCGCGAGGCTCATATGCCCTGGAACTGCGATTGGTGGTGGCCTTCTCCGTGGGCATAGCCATCGTCCTTGGGATCTTCCGCATCATCAAGGGCTGGCCGGTTCACTGGCTGATAATAGGCGGCTACGTGCTGGTGACGGTTATGACTGTGTTCGCTCCCGACGAGATAATCGGCATAGCTTATGACTCAGGGGGCGTGACCACCAGCACGATCACGGTGCCGCTCGTTACTGCGCTGGGGGTTGGGCTGGCGAGGTCCATCAGGGGACGTAACCCCATGGTTGATGGCTTCGGGCTCATCGCGTTTGCCAGCCTGACGCCCATGATCTGCGTACTCGGATACGGAATGGTGACCTGACGCCAGCTTAAAGCTGGACATATATAACATGGAACTACTCAACACACTGGGTACCACTTTTCGGGACGTGATCCCTATCGCGGCGGTGCTTATCATCTTCCAGGTAGCGGTGTTAAGACGACGCCTCCCCAACCCACGCCGGGTAGTGGTGGGTTTCGTGCTCGTACTGCTGGGACTGGCGCTGTTTCTCGTCGGATTGGAGCAGGCGCTCTTCCCAATCGGGGAGACCATGGCCCGGCAACTCACCGACTCGGTGACGAACGGGGAAGTTGGCGCGGCCTCTGATGTCGACTGGCGGGACTATTGGCTCGTGTACGCCTTCGCCGCAGCGATAGGCTTTGCCACCACGGTGGCCGAACCCTCCTTGATTGCCGTGTCGCTGAAGGCCGAAGAGGTATCCGGCGGAGCCGTCCGGGCCTGGGGATTGAGGCTGGTGGTGGCGATCGGAGTGTCGGTGGGAGTGTCGCTGGGCTGTTTCAGAATCGTGACTGGTACTCCTCTTCCCTGGTACATCATTGCGGCCTACGTCATCGTCATCGTGCAGACCTTCCGGTCCAGCAGGGCCATCGTGCCGCTGGCTTACGATAGCGGAGGAGTCACGACCTCCACAGTGACGGTGCCGGTTGTGGCCGCTCTGGGATTGGGGCTGGCGGCTACCATTCCGGGCCGAAGTCCCCTCATTGACGGTTTCGGGCTGATTGCTTTCGCCAGCGTCTTTCCTATAATGTCCGTGCTGGCGTATGCCATTACATCGTCCTGGTGGAGCAAGAGGCGGGGTCAGCAGCCTCCAGACAGTGAACGCAAGCTGGATGACACATGAGACTTAAGCTGATTATCGCCCTGGTCAACGACGACAAGACTGAGGTGGTCATCGATGCTGCACGGGCCGGTGGCGCGACCGGTGCGACCATCGTCAACAGCGTACGGGGCGAGGGCCTGGTGCCTGACAGGACCTTCTTCGGCCTAGGTCTGGCGACCATGCGGGACATCATCATGTTCCTGGTCGTGGAACAGAGGGCCCGGGACATCCTGGAGCGCATAGGCGAAGCCGCCAACTTCGATGAAGAACCCGGAGCCGGCATAGCCTTCCAGTTGGATATCGAGGACGCGGTGGGTCTGGTCACACAACTGCCCACCTTCCACAAAGAGTTGGAGCTGGAGATATGAACCGGCCGCGGCAGACGCGAGTGGAAGACGTGATGACCGCCGAGGTTCACAGCATCGACGGCCTGGCGACCGTTTCCGAAGCCATAGCTCTCATGCAGAGGCACAGCGTCAGCTCCCTGGTCGTTAACCGAAGGGACGATACGGACGAGATCGGCATGGTGGTGGTGTCGGACATCGCCCGCAACGTGATTGCCCCGAATCGCTCCCCGGACCGGGTGAACGTTTATGAAATCATGTCCAAGCCCGTATTAACCCTGCCTTCGGAGATGCTGGCCAGGTACGCGGTGCGCCTGCTGGTGCGGTTCGACATATCCAGGGCAACCGTAGTGGACTACGACCGTAACCCGGTGGGAATTGTGACCCTTCGCGACCTGGTGTTAGGAAGCGAGCTGGCTTAGTCGAAGTCGAGCCTAACCGAAGAATCCGCCCGTTATGTGATCGGCGATTGTGGACGCTACCAGTTCCGGTCGCTGAAGGGGTACATCGTGGATGCTGTCCTCCATCCACACCGTTTTGGCTGTGGGAAGGCGTGACTCAGCCCTCGCAATAGACTCTTCGCGCCGCCATCGCCTCGCCTGCGGAGACGTGTCATCCTTCTGCCTCGCGGGCATGAGAAGCACCGGGCAGTCCACCTTGGGATACAGCTCCGAGGGTTTGTGGTCCCAGAGCGCATCGATGATGTTCAAGTGGTTGCTGCGGCTGAGCCTGGAGGCAATGGTGCCGTCTTCGTTCACGTCGAAGTTGGCCAACACTATCTGCTCGACCTCGGGGCGATCGTCTTTGAGCCAGCGGTTGCGCAGGCGCTCCCGGAAAGCCTCAAGAGTGACTCCGGTCCAAAGTGGAGGCGCCATTTCGCGCCTGGCATCTTCAAGCGTCCAGTCAGGTCTACCTGAGATCTCTATGGTACCGCCGTCGACGAAGCAGAGTCCTCGCACGAGGCCGGGGTGAGCAACCGCGTATTCCAAGGCGACGTCACCACCCCATGAGTGACCGACGATAACAGGGTTGGAGATCTCCAGTGCATTCATGAAACCGTGGAGATCAGATACAACCGTCGCGAAGTCGTAACCCGAATCTGGCTTGAACGACTCGCCGTGGCCCCGCTGGTCAATGGCCACCACTCGGAACTGCTGGCACAGAATTGGCGCTACCAGGTCCCAAATGCGGCAGTTGGAGGCGAGCCCATGTACCAGCACTACTGCCTGGCCCTCACCTCCCCAGTTGCGGAAGTGGAACGAGTTGCCGTTGACCGATATGTGAGAATCCGTGGCCTGGGCTATCGCCATCTCACGTGTCGCTCTGCTGGTCAGACTGGCGATGCTGGCTGCGCAGGAACTGCTCGAGCTCCCTCACCATGTCGTCGGCGTCGGGCATCTCATCATCGTCAGGACGATTAGACGCGTCGTAGCGGCGTTCGAGTTTCGTTACGTAGGAACTCACGTCGGAACGTTTGGCAATTGCCTTTGTGACGTCTTCTTCGAACGCTTCTCCCGCGAGATCTAGCTCCTTGAGGTCGACGTCGAAGTCGACCAGGCTCCGTAGCTTTTCCAGGAGAGCGAGGCTTACCCTCGGATTCGGAGACGTTTCCACATAGTGCGGACTGTGTCCCCAGATGCTGGCGTGCTCCAGTCCGTGCTGACTGCAGGCCTCCGTGAAGGCAGTGTGAATGCCCGTTGGGCCCTGGTATCCGGAGTTCTGGATACCGAGCCACTTGACCTTGCCGGTCAGGGTTGCGGAGCTTGCGCGGCCTGTCACTCTGGGCTCGCGCGTGTGTGGCACTGCATCGAGCAGGGCCCCCAGGGAGATAACGACGTCTACTTCACTTCTCCTTGCGATGTCGGTGATGATGTTGGAGTAGGCCCGCCAGCGCAGGTTAGGCTCTGTCCCTATGAACAGGAGCAGATTGCGGCTCTCGTCCTCACCTTCGAAGTAGTAGAAGTCGTTCCTGGGCCACCTGATGACGCGCTTGCCACGACGGTCGATCCTCGTGTGCGGGCGTGTAACGGTGAAGTCGTAGAACTCTTCGGGGTCGATCTCGGCAAATTTCTTAGCCGGGAGCTTGCGGACTAGGTACCGGATTGCCCTGGTTGCGGCTTCGGCCGCATCGGGCCAACCGGCGAACGCCACTATCATCGTAGGAAGTTTCGGGTTGGGTGATTCGTGTTCGATCAAGCTATCCATGAGGGCAGTTTAACATGATGGCTTTCGGGTGTCAGCGTCGTGATATACTCGGCTCGCCTGACGTTGGCTTTGTACACGATTAGGGGAGACCTATGGGCGAGCAGAATGTGATTGGAGTCTCAGTGACGGCACCGAACGCGCAGGTGGCCGTCGACAGGATCAAGCATCTTGACGAGATTGGAATCGGGTGCGCATGGCTCACGTCAAGCGGAGGCGGGGGCGAGGCGGTGACCGTACTCGCCGCAGCAGCAGCCGTAACGGATGAGATCAAACTCGGCACGTCTATCGTACAGACGTGGTCACGCCATCCAGTCACACTCGTCCAGCAGGTGCAGGTCATAGACAGCCTTGCACCGGGGCGATTCAGACTGGGCGTCGGACCGAGTCACAAGGCGGGCATGATAAGCACCTTCGGGGTGGACTTTCGTGCCCCCATAGGCCACCTGAGGGAGTATCTGCATATACTGCGATCGCTGATGCACACTGGCGCGGTCGAGTTCGAGGGACGCTGGTACTCTGCGAACTCCTCGATTGCCAACCCGGTAGACGTACCGATCATGGCTTCCGCACTTCGTCCTGGAGCATTCGAGACCTGCGGTGAGCTGTCCGACGGCGCGATAAGCTGGGTGTGCCCGCACTTCTACCTGAGGGACACCGCCGTGCCTGCCCTGAATCGAGGGGCAGAGTCTGCCGGGCGGGATGTGCCGCCGTTGATTGCTCATGCTCCGGTGTGCGTCACAGATGACCTCGACGCGGCAAGAGACGGTGTGAGAGCCAGACTCGGCTACTTCCCCAGCATTCCGTTCTACGCGAATATGTTCGCAGAGGCGGGCTTTGAAGGTACTCCCGATTCGGGATGGACCAACGAAATGCTGGATGAGGTGCTAATCGCTGGAGACGAGACGGCGGTCGCTGAGCGTATCCAGACTATATTCGATTGGGGAGCGTCCGAAGTGCTGCTCACACCCGTTCCAGCAGGCGATGATCCAGACACTGACGCACGAACGCTGAAGCTGCTTGCAGAAGTACAGCAGGGCTAGCCCCCTGGGGAGCCATGAACCTAACCCTCGAGAAATTCGCATCAGTTACCGTTACGGCCAACACGACCTGGGTGTTCGCAGTGCTATCGGATGGCGAGGGAAACTCGACCACTGCTGAGATCGGCTCCCGGCAGGTTGCGGAGGCGCTGAAAGGCATGGCCTCGGTGCTGAGCGATGAAGAGGTGTCAGACGAGTCGGAATTAGAGGCGCTTCTTGGACTGACTTCAGACGCATTGCGTCGCGACCAAACCTCGGGAACGGCAGTTAGCGGACTGCGGACCGCAGTAGCGCAGCTGTGTGCGATGCGATCGGGTGTCAGCCTGGGCGAGTACCTGGGAGCGAAGGCTACTGAGAAAGTCCAACTCTACGCGAACATCAACAGATCGCTGTTCGCAACCGACCGGACACCAGCCGACTTCGGACGGATGGCGGAGAGGGCGGCGAGCGCAGGATTCAGGGTCTTCAAGTGTGCGCCCTTCGACGAGGTCAGTCCGCCATCGTCTCCTGACCGAATCCTGGACGAAGCAGGCGCCGGTCTGGCAAGGGTCCGCGCAGTCCGGGAGGCTGTGGGCGTCGATGCGACTGTGTTGGTCGACTGTCACAGCAGATTTGAGCGAGATACTGCCCCGCTGGTAGTGGAGGAGCTTGCAAAGCTCAACGTGGGCTGGTTCGAGGAACCCGTTCAGCCGACGTCTGACCCCGAAGACCTTGCCGCCATCGCGCGATGGGCGCCGATGCCTGTGGCGGGAGGCGAGTCCGGCTACGGTGTCGATTTCTTCGACAGTATTCTGGACTCCAACGCGGTTTCGATAGTCATGCCTGATGTCAAATACTGCGGCGGGGCTGCTGAGGCTGTGACCATAGGTCGTTCGACAGGTGCGAAGGGTAAAGGGTTCTCGATGCACAGTCCGTCCGGGCCGGTTTCGCTGTTGGCGAGCGGCCACGCGACCGCGGCCGTTCCTAATTCGATGCCACTCGAGCACGCCGTATACGAGACCGACTGGCGAGCCGACCTGCTCACACCGCGCGAGCGTGTTGAAGACGGACACCTGTATCTTACAGACACGCTAGGACTGGGTGCGGAGCTGGCCTGGGACCTGGTAGAGCGGTTCGGCCGGGTGTGGGACTAGACCGACAGACTATGAGGAGAGACGAGTGACTGAGACCCGTCCTGAAGCCAAGTTTTCGTGGTTCATTCCGATAGATGGCGACGGTGCACACATCGGCACCGTTCAGGCCGAGCGACCTCCCACGTTTGATTACCTGCGT
This sequence comes from Dehalococcoidia bacterium, assembly GCA_021295915.1. Classification (NCBI taxonomy): domain Bacteria; kingdom Bacillati; phylum Chloroflexota; class Dehalococcoidia; species Dehalococcoidia bacterium. The sequence goes on along the minus strand of JAGWBK010000007.1, from coordinate 9,256 downwards.
GATGTGGTCCAGACAGCCGAGGACGAAGGTTACTACTCACTGCTCATACCTACGAGATTCGCCAACGGTCTGTTCGATGAAGGCGAGCCCCTGGCTGAGACCTGGACCATGGCAACCGCGCTGGCAGCGGTCACGAGCAGAATAAGATTCCTGATCGCGCTGCGGCCGGGGTTCATCTCGCCTGGTCTTTTCGCGCAGATGGCGGCTACTCTCGACCAGATCAGCGGGGGTCGCATCGACATCAACATAGTCCCTGGTGGAATCCAGGGCGACTTCGAGCGCCTTGGCGAGGAGAGCGACCATGAACACCGATACGCTCGCGCGGAGGAGTTCATTGCCGCCTGTCGCACACTCTGGGAGTCTCCGGAGCCCAAGTCGTTTGAAGGCGAACACGTCAGGTTGAATGGAGCCTTCTGCTCTCCGGGTCCAGTCGGCGATGGGCCGAAGTTCTATCTCGGCGGAGCATCCGACGCGGCGCTTGGTCTTGCAGGAAGACAATCGGACGTCTACCTCGCCTGGATTCTTCCCCAGGACGTACTGGGACCATTCTTCGACCGTGCGAGGGTTAAGTTCGCTGAGTCAGGGCGAACAGGCAGCTTCGGTATGCGTACGCACCTTGTCGTTAGGGATACTGAGGCAGAGGCGTGGAGCTGCTGTCCCAGGCAGCGTCTGCGGTCAGGGAGCAGCGAAGCTCTGCGTTCGCCGGAACCGCCATGGTCGGTCAGCGCGCACAGGCCAGGGTCGTCGAAGACCACAGGGTCGGAGCCCACTTATGGAACGGCATCTCCACGGTGAGGGTCAACTGCGGCACGGCTATAGTGGGCGACCCTGAACAGGTGGCAAACGAGTTGCTGGGCTACTGGAGACTCGGGATAGATGAGTTCATCCTGTCAGGATTTCCGCATGTCGAGGAATGCAGCCGAGTTGCTTCTGACGTCATCCCGGTGCTGAAGTCCCTGATCGAGGCAGAGCCGCCAGCTTAGGGAGACCATCTCTAAATTCGGCTCGTCATTCCGGCGGAGGCCGGAATCCAGAGGGGATGGGCTGGCGCAAGGTAGCTTGGGACTTAACCTATTCACCCTCACCCTTAGGGAGCTTACAGGGGTAGGTATTCGCAGATCGTCATTCCGGCGGAGGCCGGAATCCAGGGGAATGGGATGTCCTTCGACAAGCTCAGGACGAACGAATTGCCAGTTTACCTACCCCTCTCAGCCCTGAGGGAGAGGGGGTAACGAAAGCGTCACCTTAAGGGGGCTACTGAAAGGGGGCTACTGAAGTCCGGCTGCCCACCTCGCGAGCGCTTTGTCAGGATCGCCAATCTCTTCGATGGACGTGTAATAGAAGTCCTGCCAATTCTTCTCCGGCAGGCCGGTGAAGAGCATCAGGTTCAGTGGATACTCCTCGCTGTCGGTCACGCGACGGAAGTCGTCTCTGAAGAGGAACGTCGGCTTTCCCAGCGCTATGGCCATTCCAAGCTCGACCATGACGCCTTCGTCGGGTGGTACCGCATTGACGACAGCGAAGATCGCATCGGAGTCCCGCACATCCCTGTAATCGGCCTGCCCTATCTGATACGCCCAGCCGGGTACTGAGAAGTACACCTGGTTGTTACGCGAGAAGGGCTCCCAGACCTCCAGCCCCAGAGATTCAATAGCTGCAATGATGTCTGGAAGCAGCTTCTCCTTCTGCTGTGCCGAGAAGCCATAAGGATTGGCCAGGTATATGGTCTTCGGTTTGTCCATATTGGATCCGCACTACTAATCTTCAAAAACGTCCAAGTATGTCAACCCAAAACTGGATGACCAAGGATTTCAGCGAACCTCCTGAACGTCGGACTCTGCGCGGCGATACGTTCGGGGCTAACGCGTTCGGCGATTCTACTGTTATCGCGCGTCTTTCTAAACCTGCGCCCGTTATCTCGGAACACCCGCTCCAGCAAGTCGGTCGGCGTAGGGTGATGTTCTGGATTAGCGCGTATGTTGATTCGAGCACGCGGACCACCCAGAACAGCCCGAAGCGCCTCCTCATCACATCCAAGCCAACCTTCCAGAGCGTGATCGACTACCGCATATCTGACTGGAATGGGGAAATCCAGGTTCAGTCGCCGCTCAAGAGAGCTTAAGCGCCTTTCCGTTGTGCTAGGGCCAACTCCCTCTAATGCGTCGCAGCAGATGAGCACCAACTCAACATCGCTATGTTCTCGAAGTAGCTCTGCCAGGTGACGAGCCATCTTATCGACAACCAACAGTTCAGACTGGCCGCCGAGGTCCTTTGTTATGACTCTCGACCTATATCCGAGCTTTCTGATGAGGATTGGGATTGTGTCTTTATCACTACGTCCTTCGACGTATAGACCGAGACTCACGGCTCGCCGCCAAGATAACCGGAATACCAAGCGTCACGTGCCCCTAACGCTTTGATAGTCTCTTGAATACCGTCCCTGAGTCTAAGAGGGTTGAGTCTCGTCTCACCATCCTCCTTTTCTACCACAACGAAACTGTCGTATGGCAGCCACTCGAGGAGATAGGGAGACTGGGTAGTGACTATCACCTGGGTATCTCGTGACGCCACTTCCAGCATGTCAGCTACTGCTTCCATCATCTGCGGATGAATACCGGTCTCCGGTGACTCCACGCAGATAAGCTCAGGCTCAGGTCGCACGACGAGCGCGATCGACAGTGCCAGAGCCAACAGAGTCCCATCCGACAGGCCCCATGCACCGACACGGTTCTCGATACCCTTCTCCTTCAGTGCGACATAGGTCTGTCCATCACCGAAGATGGGCGAGACAAGCCGCTCCACGGTCGGCACCATGACCTTGAGCATACCAACGGCCTCTTCAAGATCGGGATGCTCCTCTGAATACAGGCTGTGGATTACGGTTGACAGGTTGGAGCCAGACTCGTTGAGGACTTTCTCCTGCTTCACCTTCGTCGGTTTGCGCATCGAGTCGGGGGAGAAGTTATAGAACTGCCAAGACCGGACTCTGTTCAAGTCGGCCATCGCTCTAAACGGAGCATTGAGCTGCATCTCGACTCCGCTCATCAACGCCCCCCCTTGTTTCGAGTCAATGATCTGGACCGCGTTGTGAATCTCCGGTCCGCTGCTCCCGTCTGTGATTTCTACGGCAAATCCTGCGGGAACAGGACTGCTATCGACACCAGAGAACTCGACCTCGAAACGTAGATGTGAATCGGTGTGACCTCCCCATACGACCTGACCGAAGCCCCCGCGATCCTCCAGTTGTGACTTTGCGAGATCGTCAGATTGTACTGGATCAGAGTAGATGGCTTTAAGAAACTTCAGCGCGTCCAGTATGTTTGACTTGCCCGCGCCGTTCGCTCCTATCAGAACCGTCAGCGGCCCCGGACACAACTCAACGTCCCTCAAACTGCGGAAGTTCTTGATGGCGATGCGGGAGATCATGTTTCCATTGTATCCTTACTCAGCCCCGCAGAGTGTGCAGGCGAGGGCGAACATGATCTTGGTGCCGCTGACCAGGCTGGCGATGCCGACGGACTCGTCGGTGCCGTGTGCGCGAGATAGCATCGGATCGTCGTCCGGGTGGGAGCCGGAGAAGCCGTATGTGATCACATTCAGCGGACGCGTAAAACGGGAGTCCGTAAAGCCGGTGCTGATCGCAGGTACCCACTGGATGTCGTCACGTTCAAGAGCCATCGCGGTCGCTGCCTGGATATGCTCGGCGAGCTCGGTCTCGAACTCAGATGAGTTGGGGACGGCCATGTAGTCGATCTCGTAGGTCACTCCTGGGATGTCCTCCTTGATCCGGTCGAGCTCGGCGCGAAGGTAGTCGTCGTCCTGGTGCGGAAGCGTGCGGACGTCGCAGGTCAGGCTGATCTGTTCCGGGACGCTGTTCGACTTTATACCGCCATTAATCATCGTAGGGGTTATAGTCATGCGAGACAGCGCAGTGAGCATCGAGGCGAACCGCGGGTTCTCCTCGGACACCTCGGCGATGATCTCGTCGACATTCTCAGCCGACGGCGCATGCTCGATGGCGAAGTTGGAGAGGTGAGCGAACAGGCTGGTCGACGTGTCACGCTCAGGCTCGTAGGTCTCGATACGGTTGAGAAGCTGGGACAGCCTGTACAGCGCGTTGGTGCCCTGCCACGGTACTGAGGCATGGGCGCTGACTCCCTTGACTTCGAACTCGACCTGCAGCCTGCCCTTCTCACCCACGCCGAGGATGTAGGTCAGCCCTCCGGCGGCTTCGATGGGCGTTCCGCCGCCCTCGTTGACCGCATAGGGAGCGGTGATCTTGTCAGGGTAGTTTTCGGCCAGCCAGCCGAACCCATACCGACCGCCGTGCTCCTCGTCCGCACCCGAGCAGAGAATGAGGCTGTCGCGCAGTTGCACCCCGTTGCGCTTCAGAAGGCGCATGGCCATGAGCTGGGCGGCAAGCAGCCCCTTGCAGTCGGACGCTCCCCTGCCGTAGATGCGGCCCTCATGAATGGTCGCGCTGAATGGAGGGAATGTCCACTTCTCCTCCTCTTCGACCGGGACGACATCCGTGTGGGACATGAACATCAGTCGCGCCTGTGAGTTGGTGCCTTCGATCCTGGAGATGATGTTGCCTCGTTCAGGTACACGCCCAAGGATCTCAGAGTCGATGCCGTCCTCGGCTAACCAGTCACATATGTAGTCACAGACCGGCGTCTCGTCGCCAGTCGGCATGAAGCCCGTGTTTACAGACGGGATCTGGACGAGGTCACGGTGAAGCTGGACGATCTCGTCTTCCATGGCGTCAATCTGGGCAAATATGTCCCTTATGTCAGGCGTCGGCATCGATAATTCTCCCGCTTACTTGAATAGGTACCTGGCCATGAGCAGACCCGCGACGGACTTTGCATCCTGTATCTCTCCGAGCCTGATCAGCCGGTCGACCCTGGACATTGGAATCGTCTCGACGTTGATGTCTTCGTCATCGTCGGCAGGGAGTTGGCTTGGCACGAGGTCGCGAGCAATGTACAGGTAGAGGAACTCGGTGCAGAACCCGGGGGAAGAGTAGACGCCGCCCAGGGCTCGGAGGTCCCTGGTGGCGTACCCTATCTCCTCCTGCAGCTCACGCTGCGCCGTGTCGTCTGGCGACTCCCCTTCCTCGATCACACCTGCCGGGAGCTCGAGCAGAGACTGTCCGGCTGGGTACCTGTACTGGCGTACAAGGAGCACGTTGTCTTCACGGTCAATCGGAATGATCGCTACGGCCCCGGGGTGCTGCACAACCTCACGGATGATCTGCTTTCCGTCTGGCATCAGGACGGTGTCGACCCTGGCCTCGATAATCCGGCCGCTGAACACCGTCTCCTGGTTGATTGGCTGTGGCTGTTGCACCATGTGCTCTCCGTATGAGGTCAGGTTCAGTGGGGTGAAGTGAGGTTGTAGACCAGTCCCAGTCGACGCGTGAGCTGGTTGTAGAACGCTGTCCTGGGCTGCGAGCGAAGGAAGCGCGCCGTGTACGGACTGCGCCTGATCGTCACCTTGAAGTCCGGCAAAAGTTCCACGTCCTCCATACCGTCGACGCTCAGCGAAGCGTGCTGTCCATCTGTCGCAGACAGCGTCACCTCGGTGTCGTGGGGCAGCACCAGGCCGTCGCGCAGGCCCGTGTGCGGCGCGACCGGCTGGAGCATCATCATCTCCGCCTCCGGGAAGAAGATCGGCCCGCCCGCTGAGAGCGCGTAGCCCGTGCTTCCGGTCGGAGTAGACAGAATAACCGCGTCTGCTCGATAAGAGGTAAGAAACTGCCTGTCCACTACTGTTTCAATATCCAGCAGCCTGGCGACGCCCCCGCGCCCGATAACGACGTCGTTGAGCGCGTCTGCAAGGAGATGCAGTTGGCCGCTGTCGTCGGTCACCGTGGCGCGCAGCATCATCCGGCGTTCGACACGTATGTCCCCGTTGAGGTAGGCAGGAAGACGTTCGGCAGCATCTTCTACGCGCAGCTCGCTCATGAAGCCGACCCTGCCCATGTTGACTCCCACGATGGGGACAGAGTGCTCTGCGATGGCGTGGACGGTGCGAAGAATCGTGCCGTCGCCACCGGCAACGACGACCAGTGACGTCTCTGGTAACAGGTCGGAGCGTTCACCGACCTCGAAGGCCGACGACACCCACGATTGGGCGCGAAGGTCGAGGCTGGCGATTAGCGAGTCTATGAGGCAAGGCGCTTCTGCGACCAGCGCGTTATAGACGAATCCGATCAGAGGCATGTTATAGGCTAGTCCATGGTTGTTTTCAGGCCGTGTCAGTTTACCAGCTTTTAGGTCTGTTGCATGGGAAGGTCACGGCGTGGGTACGTCGCCATCTGAGGAAGTACGAAGTCCTGCCATGCCACGGCTTCCTTGAATGCAACCATAGAGAGAACCTTCTCCCGGTAACTATTGACACTCGCTCCGGGAAGTTGGTACCGTACAGTTCGTGATGAAATTCGCAACCACCAGCTTCTATTTCTCGACCTACGCTTATTTTAGCGGCACACACGCTGCCGACTGAGTCGTAACGTCCAGAGCCTGAAGAAGGCAAAGACAGACAATAAGACCCCAGTCGACAGCGACTGGGGTCTTTGATTGTCTGAAGTATTTCGCAGCTAAGAGTAGCAGGAGGAAATCAGGCCGATGCAAGAGTCACCTACCAGGGATGTTAATGTCGTGAGCACAGACCAACTGATCAGCCCAGTCGACCTCGTCAAGGAGCTTCCAGTCAGCCCCGCTGCAGAGCAAACAGTGCTGGAGGGCCGCGAGCAGATCAGGGCCATACTACGCGGAGACGACAGCCGAATGATGATGGTCGTCGGGCCGTGCTCGATTCACGACGAGGTAGCCGCCGTAGAGTATGCGGGGCGACTTCTCAAGCTGCGAGAAGAGCTTGCTGATCGCCTGTTGATCGTGATGAGGGTGTACTTCGAGAAGCCTCGTACGACAGTGGGTTGGAAGGGACTGATCTACGATCCGCATCTCAACGATACGTTCGACATCGACGAGGGTCTGCGAACAGCCCGTCGGATGATGCATTCGATCACCGAAATGGGCGTCTACACAGGCACCGAGTTCCTGGACCCTATAGTGCCGCAGTACCTTGCAGACTTGGTCTGCTGGTCCACGATAGGCGCGAGGACAACTGAGAGCCAGACGCACAGGCAGATGGCGAGCGGCCTCTCCATGCCTGTCGGGTTCAAGAACGGCACGGACGGAAGCGCACAGGTCGCAGTGGACGCGATGATCTCCGCGAAGTCATCGCACGCATTTCTCGGGATTGACCACGACGGCCAGACCGCCGTCGTCCACACTCGCGGAAATCCCGACGGACACCTTGTGCTCCGTGGCGGGCGTGAAGGGCCGAACTTCGGCGCAGAATCCATCGCAGATGCCCACAGGTTGCTCAGTTCGGCGCAGGTCCGCTCCGAACTGCTCGTCGACTGCTCTCACGGCAATTCCAACAAGGACCACGAGCGACAGCAGATCGCCTTCAAGGACGTGGTGGGACAGCGCGCGAGCGGAAACGATGCCATCATCGGCTGCATGTTAGAGTCAAACCTCAACCCCGGCGCCCAGAAGCTGAACGGCGATAGGGACTCTCTTCAGTACGGCGTCTCGGTCACTGATGCCTGCATCGGGTGGGACGAGACCGAAGAGCTCCTGCGCTGGGCCCACGACCAGGCAGACGCCAGGGTACCTGTGACGGCGGACTAACTATCGATCAGGCATAGTAGCCAGGTCACGTCAGTCACACCCTGACGGAATTACAAAGGCCCCGCTGAGAACGTTTCGACGTTCCACGGGGCCTTTCTTCTTTCCACGCGAATCAGCAGAAGGGCTCTGCCCATCTCTAATCGGGCTCGTATAGAAGCGTGTCGGGGTGGAAAGCGTACCAGCCGAACCAGAAGGAGACGTAAGAAGGCAGTCTCTCCAGGATTTCTCCATCTGGTGCTATCAGGCAGACGTCAAACACTCTCCAAGTCTGCCCGTCCTGATCAATTATTGACTTAGGGACCGCTGGTGTCTGTTCATCTGAGTCCAGGGCGAACTGTCTGCCCTTTCGCTCGAAGACACGGGCGTCAGACGATTTAGATGACGCCAGAATGACGATCTCCGTTTCGCCGATGACGTCGTTGACCAGTCTCATCTCGTTCAGGTCGCGTATCGGATATGCCTTGTGGCTGTCACCTTCGCTGAGGGCCAGTACCTCGTCCTTCACTTTGAGCCGATCATCCCGGTTCCACACCGGAAACATGGTGCTCGAGATTGCGCGGTATGAGTAGTAGAAGGACCTAGTTTCATGCTCAGGCTCGTACATCCAGTGAGGATAATAGCCGGTGTCATCGGAGATGATGCCGGTGTACGGATGCTCTTCAAGCCACTCCCGCCAGGTGGTCAAGGCGACTGGGAAGTAGTCAAGAACCAGGTCGTCCCTCATTGCAAGCTTGCCGATTACCGGCCTGCCAACCAGGGAACTCCAAAGGGTCTTCGTCAGGCGGTCGTACATCAGCTTGTTGGAGCGATAGAGCAGCCCCGACGTTCCAAATGTGGTGGGCCCTCCGTCTATCTTCGAGGAATACACGACTCCGGTCCCGCAAAGCGTTCACCACATCAGCGAGATCGGCTCGCCTCCAACCGTGTCGTTGACCATCTCGTGGGCATTGACTATGCGTAAGGGATACGCCTTGGTCTCGCCGTTGATGTTCACTCCGAGAACTCTGTCTCCGGGCCATATGTAGTCGGCCTCAGCAGGCGTAATCGTGCGTGGATTCCAGAGATCAGGGATACCGTCAGTATAGACTCCACCCCATACGACTTCTGTCAGGTCGATCCTGGAGAATTCCCCTGGCAGATCGTAAAGCTTGCCCCATTCTCGGGTCGATGGCGGCATAGAAGTCCGCCTTCCAGGTGGCATACTCCGAAGGAGGCTCATACTGGTCGATGTTCTGGCCCACCCAGTCCATCCACGCTTCCCAGTCGTCGCTGTCATAGTTCTGACCCGTCAGGTCCCGAAGCGCCTCCCCAACAAGCTCACTCGACCTGCTGGTCGGCATGAACCGTGATATCTCTACCAGGAAAGGAACGAGGGACTGGTCGTTCTCAGCGACGACTTCGTCGAGTCTCTCTTCAAAATCCGAAGGGAGCATTTCTTCAAGTTCGGCAGAAATTAGGGAGAACGCAGGCAATGTCGCCGTCCAGGGAAAATGTCCGCCTAAGTGTTCAGCGATTATGTCCGTTCGTAACGTTGCCGATGGTAACAGACG
>JAGWBK010000006.1:101717-103514 GCA_021295915.1 Dehalococcoidia bacterium | reverse complement strand
GAGCGCTTGGGAAGAATCCCAATATGGCGATCGGCTTCGGCATTCTGGCAATTATTTCGTTCTTCACCATCTTCGCCGGTACGGTCGATCGGTACGACCCACTGGAGCTCAATCCTGTTGACAGGCTGATGGCTCCCGGCGCCAAGCACTGGTTCGGCACCGATACCACGGGTCGGGACATCTACTCGCGCACACTTCATGGCGGGCGTGTTTCGCTGCTGGTTGGATTCAGCGTTGCGGTGCTGACCGTTGGCGCAGGGATGATTATCGGGCTGGTGTCCGGATATGACCGCAAGGCGGACATGGTCATTCAGAGATTCATGGATGCGTTGATGTCGTTCCCGACGCTGCTGCTGGCGCTCGCCCCACCAACGTCATCATAGTTATCACCGTGGTGGACACGCCGCGCATGGTGCGGATCGTGCGTTCGCAGGTACTGAGCCTGCGAGAGTACCAGTTCGTGGAGGCCGCTCGTGCGATCGGGGCGCCGACCTGGCGCGTGCTGCTCCAGCATGTAGCACCGAACACATTCGCCCCTGTTATCGTGCAGGCAACGTTCGTGTTCGCCTCTGCCGTGCTGGTCGAGGCCGGACTCAGCTTCCTTGGACTGGGCATTCCACCGGACCAACCGAGCTGGGGCAACATCCTAGCGCTCGGGCGCACGTTCCTGCAGACTGCCGTCTGGGTGGCGTTCTTCCCAGGCCTCGTCCTGACGATCACCGTGCTGGCGATCAACCTTGTTGGCGACGGACTCCGCGACGCGCTGGACCCGAAGCTGGCCAGGAGGGCGTAGCCTCAACGGATGGGACCTTCTCTCGTCTTCTTCCTGCGAGTGATAGCCGGGTTCGGGCTGTCGGCTCTTTTCGGATTTGCCTCTCTTATCCTGGCGCGCGTGCTGCTCAGGTTCGTATTCGGAGACCTGGTACTCGCGGGGTACTTCTGGGCGAGCGATGTGTACGTGGTCATGCTGTTTTGCGGTATAGGGACTGCCGCAGGAGTGGGGACGGCGCTGGGTTGGCTCGGGTCTGAAATCGCCCCCAAGCTCCGTTCGCCTCATGTGCTGGGGTGGGAGCTATTGGGAGTCGCCGCGGCCTGGGCTGCATACGGCTACAAGACGGTCATCGATCCGTACGTGTCGTACGAGAGCAACGATGTGACTGCTACCGCGATCCTATGGGCAGTGCTCGCGCCGAACCTGGTTGCCACCGCCATCGGTCTGTACAGGCAGATGCGGGTCGGACATGTTTAGGCTCTCGGGAGGCTGCCTCAAGTAATCGGCCCGACGTCCTCCGACTACTGCTCAGGTTCAGAAACCGACAGTACCTGGTTGACGGCAACATCCGTTAACACCTGAGTGCGTCCGCTGGGCCACGTGATCACAATCTCGTCGACGGTAGTTGCGTTCCCCAGGCCGAACTCCAATTCAACGGTGTCCATCGAGATGTAGCTGGAACCGGCTTTGACCTCACGTACCTGGGTCAGCGGGCTGTCGCCGTCAGAGACCGAGGCCGTGAGGTGGACCCTTGCCCCGATGCCGTCGGCGTTGCTTCCGGTGCCGTCGATCGCCATTCGGCCCTGGAGCCTGAGGGTGATCCAGTTGTTGTCGCCCGGCTGGTTGACCCACATGAACAGAGGTCCGGGCACCCAGTTATACTGCTGGCCGTCACCTCCGAAGTCGAGGCCGCTGCTGTTAGTGCCGATGAGGTCGACGTAGCCGTCGCCGTTGAGGTCGCCGTGCGCGACGCCCTTGCCGTTCTCGTGGTACTTGGCGGACAGCTTGAATGCGACCGGGTCCTG